>JBEHWP010000091.1:0-12575 GCA_040217665.1 Vulcanimicrobiota bacterium | reverse complement strand
AGTCATTTTTTATCATGACGAATTATTTATGTTATATAATAGATTTATTGACTGGTATTTTTGTTATTTACTTGATATTTAGATATTATATCTACTCTGTTATAAATAATTATTTTTGCAGATAGAAGGAATTTTTTTATTTATCTAGAAAGATATTAAAAACTTTTTATGTAATTTGTACGGGGTGATGAGGGGGAATGTTGTCGTTGGAAATTATAAATTTTTATAAAAATGTGATTATTTACGAGGGGAGGTGAATAAATGGCATTTTTAAAGGGTCTGTTCGGGCTTTCTAAAGTTGGAGCTGTTGGTGTAGATATTGGCAGCAGTAATGTTAAAGTAATGTATATTGAAGATACAAAAAAAGGGCCTCAAGTGGTTCGAGTAGGACTTGCAGATACTCCAAAGGGAACTGTAAAAGACGGTAAAATAGTTGATCCTGAAGCACTGGGTGAAACTATACGCCAGGTTTTCGAGTCCAGGGAAATACCTGCCAAAAAAGTAGTCAGTGCTGTGGCAGGTCAATCTGTAGTAGTCAGACCGATTCGTTTACCTCAGATGGCAGAAAAGGATCTGAATGAAGCGATAAAATTTGAGGCAGAACGTTACCTCCCTTATTCAGCCAGTGATGCCCAGATTGCTTGTCAGATTATTACCAAAGCCATTGAAGGTGATGAGAAGCATATGGAAGTGCTTCTGGTTTCAGCTCAGAAGGAAATGGTACAGAATATAGTTGAAACTATAGAGTGGGCAGGATATGAGCCAGAAGCTATTGACCTGGAACCTTTTGCTATTTTGCGTGCTCTGCAGGTTAGCATCAGTAAAGAGCAGTTTAATCAGACTATTGCTCTTATTGATCTGGGAGCCAGTTCCAGCAGTATTAATATTGTTAAAAATGGAATTCTCCGTCATAACAGAACTATTACCGTAGCAGGCAATAATTTTACCAAAGCTATTGGCCAGGCATTAAATTTGACTTTCGATGAAGCTGAAAAGCTCAAGAAAGAAAAAGGAATTATAAGAGTTGATAAAGAAGCTGCGCCGATTGCTCCTGCTGCTATGCGTATATTTAATGTTATTACACCTGTGCTTACAGAATTAGTGACAGAGATTCAGAGATCTTTTGATTATTATCGTTCCAGATACAGGGGAGAAATGGTAGATCTTATCATTATCAGCGGCGGTACGTCGTGTTTTATTAATATTGAGAAATATCTGGAAGCTGAACTGGGTATAAAAGTCCAGCAGGCCAACCCTTTAATAAGTATGTCTTATCAGAAGGATATAGGTTTTTCAGAGGACAGGCTTAAAAGTCTGGCCCCTGAACTTATGGTTTCCGTAGGCCTGGCAATGAGACAAATTATGATTGCCAATCCCGGTAAATATCAAATGGTTAGTTTTGAGGTTTAATTTTAGGAGGTGAGGGAATTGACCGTTAAGGTAGATTTGTTGCCATCTGAGCGTAAAAGACCAAAATTAATAGATGGAATAACAATATTTCTTATCTTTGTATTGCTGGCTGTAGGAGGAGGACTTTTTTATTTTAAGATAACTCTTGATAATCAGATTGCTGAGAAGAAAACCAAGATAGAAGAGTTACAGAAAGAAATTGAACAGTTAGCTCCTCTTAAGCTGAAGATTGATCAGTATAAACAATTGACTCAAAGTATTAAACAACAGGTTGAACTGCTAAAATCTTTAAGAGATGATCCCAAAAATTACAGCACTCTTCTTGGAGAGGTTACAAAGATTATACCAAAGAATGTGTGGATTGAGAGTCTGGAAATTCAGCCGGGAAGCAAAAATGTAAAATGTACCTGTAAGGCTGTGGCAGGTAATAAAGACGGTCTTGCTATAGTTGCTTTATTTATGAGAAATATTATCGACTCTCCTACTTTTGATAACCCTGTCGTAAGTGGTATAACCAGAAATGAAGATAACAGGGGATTTATTCTTTATAATTTCAGTATGACAGCTAATTATGTAATCGCGGGAGGGGGTGGAACAAAATGACCGCCGGGATGAAGATTGCGGTTTTTTTCTGTTTAGTAATTTTAATAGGTATAGGTTTTTATTTGTTTGTTTATCAACCTAAACAACAGGAACTTGACGCACTGGAAAAAGGCCCTGGAGGTATAGTTGAGCTTACAAATCAGAGAGATGCAGATAAAGCTTATGTCCAGAATATGGATCAATATGAGAAACAACTGCAGGATGCTCAGAAAGAACTTGCAAATCTCCAGGTAGATGTCGAGGGCGGGGAAGATTTTATTCCCAGTTACCTCGAATCAATAGAGAAACTTGTAGCAGAAGTAAGAGGAAATTTGCAGGACTGGGATTTTGTTATTCTCTCTATCACTCCTGGAAACGCTACTGCCGGTCAGGCCGGTGAGGGCGGAGGCAGTGTCTATAATACCTACCTTATGCAGATGAATGTAGAAGGTCAGTATGATACATTGAGAACTTTCTTGAATACATTATCTGATAAGTCAAGGTTTAATAAACTGGTTGTTGTTAATAGTATAAGTCTGACGCCTAAGAAAAATAAAGCAGGTTATCAGACTTTGAATATTACGATACCGTTAATGGCCTATCAGTTTACTAAAGGAGGTGTACAACAATAGTTATGAGAAAATTTATAGGGGTGGTTTCTCTTTTAGTAGTAGTTTTTCTTGTAGCAATGACATTACAGTTCGTCTTTGCCCAGGAAGGAGGTAAACCCCCTTCGAAAGAGATTGAGATTAAACCGGGAGAAGCGACTCCTGCACCCAAGCCTACACAGGCAGGTGAATACCAACCGAATGCCGAATCGGGGCAGCCTCAGCCTTTTAATAATTTATTGGAAGGCGGTGGAGCACCACCAACTAATATTCAGCAACCAACTGCTCCGCCAACTCTTCCTCCGAAGAGTTCAGCTACGCCTGCTGCCGGTAAAGATGGACAGTCTACACCGCCATCACCTGTGGCAACAGCAACTCCGGCTACATCAGAGAGTATTCCGAAATCTGTACCACAGAAACCTGCCAAGATAGATAGTTCTGTCATAAGGGGTCTATTCAAGTATACAGGCTGGTTATGGAATGGTTCCGAATATGTCGGAATTGTAACTTCCAGTAAAAAAGGATATACTGTTAAGGCAGGAATGGAGTTAGAGGATGGATACAGGGTATTACATGTAGACGAAAAAGAAGTTATTCTGGTTAAAGAAGGACAAAAAGGTACATTACCATTACAACAGGAGGTGCAAAAATAGTTTATGTGCAAAACATTAAAAACTAGTGTGATGACTAGTTTGCTTGTGTGTCTTATTTTAGTTATATCTTCATCAGTTTTTGCAGGCGAAAGTCCGCACATTAATAAAATTGAAGTTCAGGAATATCCGGGCCAGCTTCAGGTTAATATTTACGCTACTGGCCAGGTACAATATAAGGTTATAGAGCAGAAAAAACCCGACAATTCCATTATTATAGATATTTTCCCTGCTCTCTTTTCAAAAACAGTTAAAACTACTCCGGTAAATATTGCCTCTGTTAAACAGATAAGAACAGGTCAGTTCTCTATCCATGATGGCAGCGGTGATCCTGATATTGTAAGAGTAGTTATAGATCTGGCAAAACCTGCCGAATTCCAGGCAGCTCTTTCAAATAACGGTAAAATTGTTGCTGTTGCTATAGATGCTCCTGGCGTTAAAGGGCCCGATGTGTTTGCTCAGGCTCAGAGCAGACCCAGAACAGTTGTTAAAGAGCCGGATCCGCAGCTTGTTTCCTGCGATCTTAAGAGTGCAGATCTTGCCGATGTACTTAAACTTTTCTCAGATCAGACAAAAGAAAATATCGTTCTTGGCCCCGGTGTCAGTGCCAGCGGTATAACCTTACGTCTTGAAAAGGTTCCTCTTGAAAAAGCTCTGAACCTTGTTTTAAGACTTCATGATCTTGATTACAGAAGAATCGGAAATGTCATAGTAATAGACAGTCCCGAACATCTTGCTACAGTATTCCCGGCACCTCAGCCTCCGGAAAAGATACCTGAAGAAATTACAACTCAGGTTATCAATTTAGAGTATGCAGATGCTTCTTCCGTAGCAGGTACAATCAATGCAACTTTCCAGAATGCAGCCTCTGCCGATACAAGAATTCAGGCTGTTATAGTAAAGGGTACTCCCGATCAGATTAGAGACATAAGAGCTTTAATCGCAAATCTGGATGTCCCCGGTCCACCGCCACCGCCACCGCCGCCGGCACCACCGCCGCCGGTAACTCAGGTGTTCAAGGTTAAATATGCCAAGGCAACTGAAGTGGCTTCTCAGATGGGAGGACTTGTACCACAGGGCAGTATTATTGTAGATAACAGATTAAATTCCCTTATAGTTACCGGTTCCGAAGGAACCCTCACTACTGTAAAGGATTTCCTTGCCAGTGTTGATGTGGCACAGCCACAGGTTTCTATGGAATTGAAAGTACTTGAACTTGCCTCTTCAACTTCGAGAAATCTCGGTATTAACTGGGGTTCATCATTACAGGCAACATGGTCAGAAAGAGTTCATACTGACGGCACAGGTTCAAATCCTATAGATCCAGGTTCCACCACATTACCAATGGGTGATATAGGTATTCATACATTTACAAGAACAGCTTTCTCATTACAGTCAACTATAAATTTCCTTCTTTCATCATCGGAAGCAAAGCTTCTTGCAAACCCGAGAATAACAACAATGGATGGACTGAAAGCCAATATCCATCTCGGCGACCGTATTCCTCTGGTTTACTATGATCCGAGAGCAGGACTTTATCAGGCTACCTATATAGACGTAGGTGTAGTTCTGAGTGTAACTCCTATTGTCAATGGTGACGGATATATTACTGCAGAGATAACACCGGAAGTAAGTTCAGTAACCAGCTTTATTCAGAACTTCCCCCAGGTTGCTACCAGATCTGCATCTACCACTGTAAGGGTAAAAGACGGAGATACCATTATATTAGGCGGATTGCTCAGAGACGATGAAAGAGTCGACATAAGTAAGATACCTATTTTAGGTGATATACCTATTTTAGGTGCTTTATTCAGAAATAAGAGTGCTGCTATGCAGTCTACAGAAGTTGTCTTTATGATAACACCGAAGGTTTTAAAGTATTAGTCGCTCTTATTTTAAAGAGGGAAGTAGAATTTCTACTTTCCTCTTTTTTTTGTAAGGCTTCAGTTTTTTTGGTTCCAGGTTTTGGGTTAAGAAGATCCATCATACAGAAACCAATCCTGATAGCTGAAATTCTTATCCTGTACTGGACAGGCCCTTTTCGTTGTGATATAATATTTGAAGTAGTAGGTTTTGCAGATTGCAGAATATATGTAGTAGTTAAAACCTTTTTTCCTGAAGGTGGGAAAAAGCTTATGTACATTATATTACTTAAAGCTAATAAGCTTGCTTTTGTATTTTTGAAAGAATATTTTCTTCTTTCAAATATACTTAAGTTAAGCTTATTTACTTTTAAGAAGGATTTTAGATATACGTAGAGAATTATTTATACCGTTCTATGAATGTATCATTGGAAAGAAGAAAAGTTTCATCATTAAAATTATTCCTCCAGTAGTATATTATATTATAAGGAGGTGATGGAGACCCGGTTCTTGAGTAAACAAGGAGGTGCATGGAATGTCAAAAAACAGCAATGCGAGTTTTAAGGTAGCCCAGACATTTGCCAAGCAGGGAGATATTGATCAGGCTATAACAGAATATGAAAAATTAATACAGGTTGAGCCTCAAAATCTTCAGATCTGCTATGAACTGGTTGAACTCTATGCCAGACGGGGATTAATCTCTAAAGTAACCGATCAGTATCTTAAAATAGCTGATATATATCTGGGAGATACATCTTTAGACCAGGGTATAGATATATGTTATAAAATAATAAGGCTGGATCCTGAAAGTATTAAAGCACGTGAGAAATTAATTGAAATTTATAATCATATGGATAATAAAGATGATGTAAGAGAGCAATGTTTTGCTCTTTCTCGTATCTGCAGTATGCAGGGCCAGTCAGAAAAAGCTCTTGAATTTTTACAAAAAGGGATTGAAGTAGATCCTGATAACCTTGACGCCAGACTCGAACTCGCTATTATGAATGTTAAACAGGGACATATAAAAGAGGGAATAGCCCAGTATAAAGAAGTAGCCATGGCTTTCTGGGAAAAAAGTGAACTTCTCAAGGCCTCAGAAACTTATAAGAGAGTAACAGTACTTCAACCTGATGATACGGAAACCCATCTTAATCTTGGTACTCTTTACAGAGAACTGGGACAACTGGAAGATGCTAAAAATGCATTTCGTTTTATCCTGAGATATGATCTTACACATATTAAAGCTCTCACTGAACTGGGGCTTGTATGCCAGGAAAAAGGTGAAATAGATTCTGCAATACTGGCATTCAGAAAAATAGTAGATATAAACCCTCTGAAGACTGAAGCCAGGGAAAAACTGGGTGAACTATATTTAATAAGAGGACAGGTTCAGGAAGCAGTAAAGGAATACTTTGCAGCTGCCGAAGATTATTTGAAACAGGAAATGAAACCAAATGCTATTCAGATGTGTGAAGTAGTGCTGGATCTTGATTGTAAACATGCAAAAGCCCTTCGTATGATAAAAGAACTGGGATATTCCAGTCCTCCTCCTGCTGCAGAAAGAGAAACTCCTGTACAGCCTCCTATGGCAGGTATGAGAGACGGAGCATTACCGACTGCCAGAGGTCTCAGAAGACCAATGTCAGGGATTATGAATATACCGCGCGGAGATGGCTCGCCTATGACAAAGCCTCTTGGCCCTAAAAGAGGTGGCCCTGCCCCTGTTCCGGCCAGAATGCCTCAAATACAGACCCAGCAGGGAACTGCAAGACTGAGTTTAAGTAATACTATGCTCCCGGGACCGGGGATGCACCCTGTAAGATCAACAAAGCCTTTGACACCGTATAAAACGATGTTGAACGAAGAAGATGCTCAGAAAATGCGCTCAAATATAAAAGAAGATATACAGCCTGCTTTTGATAATGGTTTCTCCCACTCTGACACTCCGGTTATGCATCAGGAGGAAGTAACTCAGCCTTCTGTGGAAGAAGAAGAAAGAAAAGCTCCTCTCGTAAGTTTTTCTGAAAGAGATGAGGAAGTAAAAAAACCATCACTTATGGCTCCTCTTGAGGAAATCAGACCTGAACAGATGTTAAAACCGAGAATCATACCTAAAAGAGGGGATTACAGTGCTCCTACTGCCAGATCTTTAATAAGTACCAAGTCAGGAAGCGGAAGACTTGTAGACTCTGAAGAGCCTGTCAGAATGCAACCTGTAGAAGCACAGGCAAAACCGGCATATCGTGAAGAACAGAAGCCATTCCCCGATAGTGGTTTTGGCAGACAAAAAGAACCTGAACAGAGTTCTAATATCTCTGAAGGTATTTCTATAGGTGAGATTGTAGATGACCGAGAGACAGCTTTACTTGCCTTTGACCCTGATGGAGAAGGAATTACTCTTACTTTTGAAGAAGAAGAAACTGAAGAGAAACCTTCTATAGAACAGACAGAAGAAATCAAAGTAGAAATTGCTCCTGCCATAGAGGAACCTCCTGTTGCAGATATATCCAGACATGAAGAAGTTACATCTGTTTCTGATATAGCTGTAGTTGATTTCAGGCCAGTAGAAGATGAAGAAGAGAAAGAGGAAGTTCACGGGGAATTACAGGAATCGCCTGATGCAATGGTTGTTGATTTCAGACCTGAAGAAACTGTTTCTGACGACGAAGAACAGAAAAAAATATCAGAGGAAAAACCTGTTTTAGAAAATGTACAACCGTTACAGAAAATATCTGCATCCGGTACTTTAAGTGCACAGATAGAACAGTGGCGTGAAGAGGCCAGGGCAGGTGATATAATTGCCAGAAATAATCTTGTCTCTATGTTGATAGATTTTGGCCTGCTTGAAGAAGCTATTAAAGAATATGAAGAAATATGTAACCAGGAAACAGACAGGATGAATATATATCATCAGATGATTGAATTGTATAATTTAACAGGTAATGAAGAGGGTCTTAGAGGAAAATACCTGGAATTAGGTCAAATTTATAAAGAAAATAATATTTATGACAGTGCTCTTGATATATATCAGAGACTTATTGCTTTAGACTGTGACGATGTTATTGCCAGGGAGAATATGGCAGAGATTTTGCTTACCCAGGATAAAAAGAGAGAATCCATATATCAATATATTGCAGTGGCAAATATATACAGTTCGAAGGGACAGATTAAAGAAGTAGTTGATATATATCAGAAAATGTTGAAAATAGAACCGGAAGGCTTATTGACTCATACAAAACTTGCAGATACTTATGCACAGCTCGGCATGAATGATAAAGCCATAGAGGAATACCTGCTCATTGCCGAAATGTATCTTGATAAGAAATTATATAATAATGCAATAGAAAGTTATGAAGCCATAACAAGACTGTCTCCCGAACATCTTGATGCCCATGTTAAGTTAAGCCAGCTTTATATGAAAAGTGGAATGTCAAGTAAAGCTATAGAAGAAAATCTTGTCATTGCAGATATTTATATCAATCAGGGTAAATATGATCAGGCAATGGAAATGGCGCAAAATGTCATAGGTGCGGAACCGACTCATATTACGGCAAGAGAAAAACTTATAGAAGTATACAGAAGAAAAGATCTTGGAGAAAAAGCTATAGCAGAATGTCAGAATTTGTCTGAAATATTCCTGAAAAAGAATGATCTGGATAAAGCTATAGAATTATATGAAAAGATATTACAGATAGAGCCAAAAAATTATGATGTTCATTACAAACTGGCTGAATTATATGAAAAGAAGGGATTCACCAGTAAAGCCATGCAGGAATATATGTCTATGGCTGAAATATACAGTAATGATGGCAATTACAGTAACGCTATTGAGGCGTATCATAAGGTTCTTTCCCTGGATCAGAATAATCTGGAAGCCCGTTATCAGCTCGGTGTATTGCTGGCAGATAAGAATAATGATCTCGAGGGAGCTTTACAGGAATTTGAGCTTATAAGAAGACTCAGTCCGACCCATATAGATGCATTGCAGAGACTGACTGCAGGCTATATAAAGCTCGGAAAACTGCAGCAGGCCATACAGGTCAGTAAAGATTTAAAAAACAAGGAAATTCTCGGAGATATTGTAGACCGTTATAAAGTAGCAATAGATAAAAACCCTGACGACTTTGAAGCCAGATATAACCTTGGTATAATTTACAAGGAATTCGGGGATTTAGAGAATGCTATAGAACAATTTCAATCACTCGTAAAATGTCCTGAGAAACTACTGGATGCATATAATATGCTTGGCCTGTGTTTTGAGCAGATGGGCATGGGAAATCTTGCCATAAATCAATTTAAGAAAGGTCTTTCATCAGAAGGTTACAGGGACATAGATTATAAGGAACTGCGCTATAATCTTGGCCTTTTATACGAAAGACGTGGCATGATAAAAGAAGCACTGGCAATGTACGAAGAAATATTCGGTGTAGACATAAAATATCGTGATGTTACACAGAGAATTCAACATCTGGAGGAACAGTTAAAAACCGGAGGATAATAACTCACAGGGAAACAGGTAAGAGGTATATGGTTTTTAACATAAGAACAGTTTTTATTAACGGGTAAGAATAAATTTGCGATTGCATTTAAAATGACAGGTGATTTTATATACAATGGAAAGAGAAATTTGTCACAGAATATTTATAGTGAAAAGTGAAAAGTGAAAAAATTGGATTTTACTTGCTTTTCACTCTTCACTTTTCACTGATTAATAAATTTATAAAATTAAATGCGATTTCCAGTAAAAGTAAATTTACCTGTCGTAAAAAAACGCTATCAGATGAATTGACACATTATGTGGTATTTGTATATAATATTATGACAAGTTTTTATTAATAGAAATTGTTCCGGTAAATAGATTTTAAAGAGGTAAAACCCGGTAACCTCCTGTCTGTTTCCCTGATTTAATATACAGCTTAAGTAATGATGTGTTAGTGATTATCATACTGGAGGAGGACTTATAATAAATGTCTGACCCTAAATTCTTGAGGATTGTTCGTCAGGGGGATGACTTGGCAAAACAAAATAAATACGACAGTGCTATTGCTAAATATCAGAGAGCACTCAGAATGGATCCCCACAGTTCAGATGTCCGCAGAAAACTGATAGATATGTGCAAAAGTAAAAGCTCCTATCGTGATGCTATTGCCGAGTATATAAACTGGGCTGAAGTATGCAAAAGAGACGGAAATTATGATGAAGCCATTGAAATATTTCAGGAATGTTTAAATCTGGAAAAACGTGAAGGAACACCGAAAAAGAGCTCTTTTTTTGTCAGAACTCCTACTGCAGATTTAGGCCAGGTAAGAGACGCTCTGGAAGAATACGGAGCTGAAATACACTGGAAACTTGGTCTTGTATATCTGGCTAAAGGTAATCTGAGTGATGCAGAGGCTGAATTTAAAAAGAGTATAGAAATGAATCCTGCCAATCCTGCTGAGATCCATAAACATCTGGGCCTTATATATACGGAACTTGAAAAAAATAGTGAAGCTATCGGTGAATATCAGGAAGTTCTCAGGCTTACACCTGATGATGCCAGTGTTTATGAACAGTTAGGAGATATATGTTATAAACAGCATAAAGATACAAATGCCATTCAATGGTTTTCTCAGGCAGGCGACATTTATTTAAAAAAGAATGAAGTTCAGGAAGCTATAAGAGTTTATGAGAATATTCTTAAGATTGAGCCTGAAAATATAGATATCCTTACAAGACTGGGTGATATTTATTCCAATGAAGGTCTGTTGGATAAAGCCATACAGACCTGTATGAGACTTGCTGATATATATACCAAAGACGGCCTTCTGGATAAGGTTATACTCTTATATGAAAGACTTCTTGACTGGGAACCCGGTAACAGAGAAGTAAGAGAAAAAGTAATAGAAATATATCAAAAAATTCTGACACTCGATCCGGGCAACCTTCAGGCAAGACATAAATTGATTAATAATTTGCTTGCTATAGAAGATATAGATAATGCAATACCGGAATTTATAGCCCTCGGGAAAACTTACCTTGATAAGAATCTCTATGAAGAAGGCACAAATATATGTGAAAAGGTTTTTGAATTTGATGCCAAAAGTGTTGATGCCCATATGTTACTTGCAGAGATTTATACAAAACAGGGTCTTACAGATGCAGCAAAAGAAGAATATTTACTGACTATGAATCTGTACAGGGAACTTGGCGAGCATACAAAAGCCGATGAAACATATCACAGAATGATATCCTTATTTCCTGACAGTGCTGACATGCATTATGAGCTTGCTCTTAATCATCTTGAAAAAGGTGAATATGAAGAGAGTATAAAAGAATTTAAACTTGTACTTGAATCAGATCCGAATCATATACCTACTCTTTCCAAAATAGGTGAAATTTATATAGAGAAAGATATGCTGGAAGAAGGGATAGATAATTTCAAGAAGGTTCTGGATTTAGATCCAAGAAACAGTGCTATAAGAGAAACACTTGTTGATGTTTATTTATCTATAGGTCAGATTGACGAAGCTCTGGAACAACTATTGATACTGGGTGATGTTTATGTGGAAAAAGAACAGTATGAACCTTCAATCGGAGTCTACAGACGTGTTCTCTGTTATATGCCTGTTAATCTGGATGTAAGAGAGAAGATAGTAGAAGTTTATTCTTTACAGGGTAAGACAGAAAAGGTAAAACCTGAATATATTTTCCTTGCAAATGCCTATGACAGAAGAGGCAATTATATGAAGTCTATTGAAATGTGCAAAAAGGTTCTGGATATGGAACCGAATGATATCAATGTAAGAAAGAAACTCTGTAATTATTATATCAAACAGGGTATTCCCGATATAGCGGTTAAGGAGTATATGTCCCTTGCAGATATTTATCTTGACCATAAACTTATCAGTTATGCAATAGAAATATTTAATAAACTCCTTGAGATACAGCCTGACAGTATTGAAACAATTGTAAAATTAAGTGAACTTTTATCTCATGAAGGTAGAACGAAGGAAGCAGTAGACCATTATTTCTCTCTTATAGATATTTATGTAAAATCGGATATGCAGAATGAAGCAAAAGAGCTTTATCAAAAGATAATAGATATGGATCCGGGCAATATTGACTCATATAAGAAATTAAGTGATATGTATCTTAATTTTAATGAAATAGATAAAGCAGTAGCTATATTACAGGATCTGGCAAATGTTTATAAGAATAAAGGAGAGATTGACTCATCTATAGAGGTTAATTCCAGAATAGGAGATATGTATTTTTCTCAAAAAATGTTCAATGAAGGACTCGGAATTTATGAGGAAATTTTGAGGCTTTATTCGGAACAACATAAACACAGAGAACAGATTCCTTATTATAAGAAGATAATAGAAGTTCTTTCCCGGGAAGAAAATATAGAGAAAGCCTTATCATTCCAGAAGGACTTTGTTTCTGTTCTTTCCAGTGCAGGTGATTTTGATACTGCTATT
>JBEHWP010000090.1:0-12601 GCA_040217665.1 Vulcanimicrobiota bacterium | reverse complement strand
TTTTATAATCGGTTTATGCCTGCGAAGTCCTCTTGCGTGGAGTGCTTCTGCTACGAGTTCCTTTCCTGTTCCTGTTTCTCCTGTAATAAGAACGGTTGTTTCCGTATCGGAAAGATCTTCTATGAGGGTATAAATTTTTCTCATAGGAATACTTCTGCCGATTATATTGTAAAATGAAGAAGTCTCTGTTTTTTTTGTCTCTCTGGAAGAAAAATTATTTTTAAATAAAAGGTTTGCAAAGATATTGCCTGTTATTTTAATGAGTCTTATGTCAATCTCTTCCCATGTTTTCTCATGCTCTTCTGTTAAGAAACCAATAAAACCAACAGGAGTATTATTGTAAATAAGAGGGTTGATAAGAAAGGATTTTACTCCTGAAGCAGAGAGAAATTTTTTTTCTTTTTCTCCTTCAGGAGGAATGGAAGAAAGTGATGACATATTAATTAGATTGTAGGACATTAATTTTTCATTTAACCATGGAAAAACGTTCCTGGAAATTTCTTTGAATATTTCTGCGCTGGTTTTGTTTTCTTCTTTAGACCATTCGTGAAAACGAGAAATTCTTTTACAATCGTCCGAATATACTGCAATTAAACCTCTGTCTCCTTTCAGAAATTTTGCAATAGCCATAAGAGAATGCCTTATATCTTTTTCTATATCAGGAGAATTTATGAATCTTGTTGCAATATTTGCAACAAGTTCTTCCATTACAATCCATCTGTTTATAAACTCTTCCGATTTTTTTCTTTCTGTTATATCAAGCCAGCTCCCTACTGTTTCCGTTATATTTCCACTGCTGTCTGTGAAAACTTTCTTTTTATCATAAATCCATCTGTATGTACCGTCTGCATGAAGCATACGGTATTCGGTTGAAATAGAGCCGTTTTCTTTTGCAGATGACGGACGAAAAAATACGTTTCCTATGTCATCTCTGTGGATTTTTTCATGCCAGAAGCACTGGTTTATTATAAATTCGGATGGAGTGTAGCCCAGAAGAGATACTATATTATCGCTTATATAGGTAAAATTTTTGTAGTCGGAAGAACTGCATGTGTAAATTACTGCAGTAGAACTCGACAGGAGATGATGGAGCATTTCCTTTGACATGGAGTCATAATGTTTTTTTATATGTTCATGTTTTTCTATAACTTTTTTTACTGTTTCTGTAAAATCCTTCAGAGAAAAAGGTTTGGTTATATAATCGTCTGCGCCGATATTCATGCCGTATCGTACATCTTCTTTGCAGGATTTTGCCGTGAGAAAAATAAATGGTATTGCCGATGTTACCCTGTTGTGTTTAAGTTTTTTTAATACTTCATAACCGTCTATGCCTGGCATCATAATATCACATATTATGAGGGAAGGAGAGTATTTTTCTGCAAGATTAAGCCCATCCTGACCATTGGATGCCTCAAGCACCTGAAAACCTTCAATGGAAAGAAAAGAATTTATCTGTTTTTGTAATGATTTACTGTCTTCAATTACAAGAATTTTTTTTGTGTTCATGTTTACTTGTGATTACAGGCCAGAATGAGTATGTATTATTGTTATTAAATACATATTCGATGTATTTATATACTATTCCTTCTGTAAATAAAAAAAACATCTCGTGGAGATGTTTTTTTTATGTGACTGTCCGAATATCAGTTCTTTTATTCGGAAGCTGCTCTGTCCATATTCTGTTTATGCATTACACTGTGATGTCTTCCGTAAATAAGATATATAATAAAACCTATGAAGAGCCATAAAAAAAGCCTGAGCCATGTCATCCATCCCAGATATACCATCATGCCGAGATTGAATGCTATACCCAGGAAGGGAATGACAGGAACCCAGGGACATTTGAATGGTCTCGGATGATCGGGTCTTACATGTCTCATAAGCCATACAGATGCGCATACTATGACAAATGCAAGAAGTGTTCCTATATTTACGAGATAGGCAAGATCCTCGAGAGGAACAAGGGAAGCACCGAGAGAAACAACTATTCCCATCAATAATGTAGCCCTGTGAGGCGTTTTAAATACAGGATGAACTACTGCAAATATATGTTTCGGCATAAGGCCGTCACGGGACATGGCAAGGAATATTCTGGGCTGGCTCAGCATCATAACGAGAAGCACACTCGTAATACCTGCAATGGCGCCCAGGGATACGATAAATACGATACTGTTCCATCCAACTGCTGAAAAAGCCGATGCTACAGGAGCTTCTATGTCAATCATCTTGTATGGAACCATGCCTGTAAGGACTCCTGCCACAAGTATATAGAGTAATGTGCATATGGCAAGAGACGCTACAATACCTATGGGAACATCCCTTTTAGGATTGACTGCTTCTTCTGCATGGGTTGATATGGAATCAAACCCTATATAAGCAAAAAATACGTAGGCAGCGCCTTTCATAACTCCCGGAAATCCGAATTCAGGAGGTATAAAGGGATGCCAGTTTTTAGTATCTATAAAAAATGAACCTGCTATTATTACGACAAACACTATGGCAACCTTGAAGATAACCATGGCGGAATTAAAGCCTGCACTTTCTCTTATACCTTTTACGAGAATAATGGTTATTACCCATACTATCAGAAAAGCAGGGAGGTTAAACCAGGAACTTACAGGTGCACCGCTTCCTATATAGGCACCCTGAACCATGGCAGGTAAATTTGTCACTATATGTTTTGTCGTAAGAGGATCATTTGTGAGATATGCTGGAACGTGAAGGTTGAATACTTCCAGAAGTTTCAGGAAATATTTTGACCAGCCGTGGGCAACAGTGGCAGAGCCTACTGCATATTCCAGGATGAGATCCCATCCTATAATCCACGCAAAAACTTCACCCAGTGTGGCATAGGCGTAAGTATAGGCACTGCCCGCTACAGGTGTCATTGCGGCAAATTCTGCATAACAGAAAGCGGCAAAAGCACATCCGAGGCCTGATACTATGAAAGATAACATAAGAGAAGGACCTGCCATTGTTTTGGCAGTAAGTCCTACAAGAACGAAGATACCTGTTCCTATAATAGCTCCCACTCCAAGGCTTGTAAGGGCAACAGGCCCGAGAATTCTTCTCAGTCTGTGTTCACCGCTGTCCATTTCTTCCTGGAGCATTTCAAGGGATTTTGTGGCAAACATCTGTTTAAATAGCATAATATCCTCCCTCTAATTCACTTTAAAACTGTCAGCAACAGATTTGAATGTTTCTTCGAATTTACTGAAGTTATCTTCATTGGCAGAACCTGTAATTATATAGGCGGAACCTTTATTTAATATACAGGTCTGAAGAGTTCTGGAAGCAAAAGTCTGACCGGGTATGGTGAATTCATAATCTACCACTGCCTGATAGGCAGCTGTTCCGTTTATGGTTTTCTCCGTTTCAGATATGGCTTTTGCACTCTTTAAAATATCGGTTCTGTGATTGAAGGCTGTGAAAGCATATTCCACAGGCGTAATCGCTTCAACCCTGAACATGGGAACTATTATATCAATCTCGTTCTGCTTGAAATTCAAACCTTTCAGTTTATTAACAAAATCTTCTTTCTTTATTATAACCTTTGTCTGTGACATGGTATCTGAGATAGTTGCATCAATTTCCTGAGTATTAAGGGATAATTCTTCCAACTTTCTTATTAATTCTTCTTTTGTAAATATCATATTTTTTATAGAATCTAATTTATTGACTTTTTCAGAGGAAATCTTATCTTTAAAGGAAGCCATGTTTTTATCATCTATTTTAAACCAGGCAATAGATTTTATTTTTTCCATATTTTCTTCAGAGATTTTATCTTTGAGATTTTTCAGTGTTTTCTCGTCGATTCTGTACCATTCGGGCATTTTTTCTATGATTACATTTACAGTTATACTGGTGCATGAGTCCGTATATCCGGGGATTTTCATTTCCTTCGGGCCTATAAGAGCCAGAGGAACCCTGGTTTTACCGCTGTCATCTGAAGTCCATCCTTCAGGAACTGTGATGGTGAATTTCTGCTCGGGGCTGCCTTTGTCATAGGTGTAATCAACTGCTGAACAATAATTTAATACAATTACTACTGAAATAATGAGAGCCACGGAAATAATAAGATATTTTTTCTTCATTACATACCTCCTCTGGTTTGATTATTACCGTTATGTGTAATCTATTTCACATAATTTTTTCAGTTAATTCTATTTACGTGAGATGGAATCCTTTTTATTATTTTTTTTTCCTTTTCTTCGTGTTATAATGGTCGTAATAGGCGACGCGTGACAGATGCTGCATTGGAGTGTGTAATATATTATGAAGCATGTCGGAATAAATAGAAAATTTGTTGTTGTTATAGCCTTATGGATGTTATTGATAACAGCAGTTATAGTGTGTTTATGGCATAAGAAATCCTTTTCGAAAGACAGTGACGAATATAAAGTTTTTTCTGATGTACTTTATGCAGAAATCCCCGGATTTGATAAGAACCTGACCGGTCTTGACCTTTATGTACCGAAAAAAGGCGATAAATTACCTGTTATGGTATTTATCCATGGCGGTGCATGGAAGATGGGTGATAAAAGAAATCACAGTAAAAAACCTTTAAGATTTATCAGAGAAGGCTATATATTTGCCAGTATAAATTACAGAATGTCACCGGCTGTGACTTTTCCTGTTTACGTTCAGGACGTGGCAAAAGCTCTCGGCTGGATATATAATAATATTGCCACTTACAGAGGTGACAGAGATAAGATTTTCATTATGGGACATTCTGCAGGAGCCCATCTGGCCGCTCTTGTATCTATAGATGAGAAATATCTTGAAGAAAACGGCCTTGATTTAGATATACTGAAAGGTGTTATATTGCTTGACGGTGCAGGTTATGATATACCGAAGGTAAAGGAATTAAATAAAAGTTTATTTAACCGTCTCTATAAACCTGCTTTCGGTGACGATCCTGCCGTATTGAAAGAAGCATCACCTTTATATCATGTAGAAAAAGACAAAGATATTCCTCCTTTTTTCATTATTTATGCTGGAAGCAGGGAACTGTCTAAAATAGAATCTACATGGCTCGGAGAGTCTTTGAAAAATGCAGGAGTCTATGCCGAACTATATCATGCCGGTGATAAAAACCATGGAACGTTAAATAGAAAACTTGGTGATGATGAAGATAAAGCTACAGAAAAAATTATGGAATTTTTAAAGAAAATAACAGATGGAAAGTTTAATATTCAATGAAAGACACTTATACTGATAAAATTATAAAGTTAATACCTGCTGTAATAACAATATTATTTTTCTTTACTTTCTTTAAACAATTAATAGTCACTTTTGAGACTATTTTAACACCGACTGTTTTAACTGCCATAACTATTATAATTCTGCTTCCTTTCAGAAAAGAATATAATGTGGTAAATACATTGATAATTATTACAGGATTCCTTTATGGAATCTGGTTTTTATCCCTTATAAAATCCATTGTCATACCTTTTGCCATAGCTATTGTACTTGCCTATATCTCCGATCCTGTTGTTGTTTATCTGGAAAAAAGAGGTGTTTCAAGATCAAAAGGATCTATTCTTCTTATTGGAGTAATAGTGCTGTTTTTTATTATAATGCTTCTTTTTCTGATACCTGCTCTGGCAGAGAATATCTCAGATTTCGTATCACAGATTCCTTTTATGAGGGATAATCTGATAGAATGGTTTAATAAACTCCAGAAGATTGAATTTCTTAAAAAACTTGGCGAATATAAAATTCCCCCTTATCTGGAAGAAGCAATAAATAAATTACTTGAAGATGTTCAGAACAGCGGCCGTGAATTTTCAAATAAATCATTATCCTTTATAACAGGATCCTTTTCAAGTGTAATGCATTTCCTGATTGGTTTGCTGGAACTGCTCATAATTCCTGTTTTTGTCTTTTATATGCTTGAAGAGAAAAATGAAATTAAAAAGTTCTGTGTAAGTTTTATACCGGTAGAAAAAAGAGAATCTATATTTTCTCTTACAGATGAAATAAACAATACTCTATCCACCTTTTTAAGAGGTCAACTGTTTAACTGTACTGTTATAGGAACTCTTACAGGTATAGGTTTATTTCTTGCAGGTATTAAATTTGCCCTGTTAATAGGTGTTTTTACTGCCGTAATGACTTTTATACCATATGTGGGAAATATAATCGGCCCCAGCCCTGCCCTTGTACTGGCACTGTTTACCTCTTCTCCTTTTATATCCTTTGTGTCGGTAGTAATAATAATAGCTGCCATGCATCTTCTTGATTCTTATTATTTATATCCGACAGTCCACGGGAAAACCCTGAATCTGAGCCCTTTAATGATTATGATGGCTGTAATCATAGGAGGTCAGCTTTACGGAGCAAAAGGTATGTTTCTTGCCATACCTCTTATATGTGTGTTAAAGGTTCTTCTCAGGGGATGGATTAAAAGACATACTGTTTCGGATGAAGATATTTTAAAGAATGAGAAAGAAGATAAGCCTGCTGGTGAAACAGAATATAAAACTCAGGAAAAAGAAAGTCATGAAAAAAAATTATCTGAAGTTCATATAGAGAATAAAACTCAGGAAAAAGAAAGTCATGAAAAAATTTCATAGGAAAGCTTTTATTAAATGCTTATGCTCAGGCCAGTAAAAGATTTTCTGGAAAAAAGTTCTTACAATAGTAAGTTTTCAGCATTTAGCTATCAGCTAAAATTTACAAAGCCTGAATATGTAAATGTATATGAGAAGCGTTACCCGTTACGGGAGGAACAAATTTTCATGTTGTTACCGAACCGGTCATTGACGTCAGTCGGAACAATTTAAGGACATTTATTATGTAATTCTTATAAAAGCCAGCTTTTGAATGCTGATAGCTGAACCCTTACTTACAATATAGAAAATTTATTTCAGCGAGGTGTAAACTAATGGAAGATTTAAATGTATTTAATATGACTGAGCATCACCATGATTACTGGTTTGATATTTCTGTACCTATTTACTCCGGTATGGTACACTGGCCCGGTGATCCTGCTGTGCATATAGAATCTGTTCATGCTATATCCAGTGGAGATGCAGCCAATGTATCAAAATTGGAGTTTGGTGCCCATACAGGAACCCATATAGACGGGCCTGCTCATTTTATTCCTGATGGTACCGGTATTGATAAAATGCCATTTGATGCTACTATTGGACCGGCCCGGGTAATTTTTATTGAGAACTCTCATTCAATTCTTCCCGAAGAACTTGAATTACATAATCTGCAGGCAGGTGAACGAATACTGTTTCGTACTGCAAATTCCGAAAGATGCTGGAAAGATAATAGATTTATCGAAGATTTTGTCTATATCAGTGCAGCAGCAGCGAAATTCCTCGTTCAGAAGCAGGTCCGTACTGTCGGTGTTGATTACCTTTCTGTAGGGGGGTATGTTCAGGATGGCATAGAAACTCATCAAATACTCCTTGGTGCAGGTATCTGGTTAATAGAAGGACTTAATCTGTCTGAAGTTAAACCCGGAGATTATGAGATTATCTGTCTTCCACTGAAAATTGTCGGAGGAGACGGAGCACCGGCAAGAGCTATTTTACGTTATAGAAGTCATTGAAATATAAAGACACAGGAGGGGGCAGGAAATATATGCTTTCATGACATGTAAAGCGTAACGCGTGACGGGAGGAAAACGTTTATGATCAGGTCAGTAGTAGAATGAAATTGGGAAAAATACCTGTTTCGGGGAGGGTCATATGGTATATGTAATTATGGGTGTGGCAGGGTGTGGCAAAACTACTGTTGGACTAAAACTTTCAGATTTACTTGGAATACCTTACTATGACGGTGATGATTATCACCCTCTTTTAAACAAAGAGAAAATGAAAAATAATATTCCCCTTACTGATGAAGATCGCGAACCGTGGCTTATGTTTCTGGCAGGGAAGATTAAAGAGTGGGATAGCGATGGAGGAGCAGTAATTTCCTGTTCTGCCCTCAGGGAGAGATATCGCAGAATTCTTTCGCAGTATGTACCGGTACAGTTTATATATTTGAAGGGTGATAAGGAACTTATCCTGTCAAGACTGAAAAAGAGAAAGAATCATTTTTTTCCTCCAGATCTCCTGGAAAGTCAGTTCAGTGTTCTGGAAGAACCGGATAATGCTATTACTGTTTCAATTACTATGGCCGTGTCTGAAATCTGCCGGGAAATCTTTACGTTGATAAGAAATTCACCGGTATCTTTCCCTTGGTACGGCCCCAGATAGGTCATTACTCATTTCTAAAACCTGTCCCTGGCCGGACTCTTTCGGAAAAGATATGATCCTGTTGCGTGGCAAACTGGTTTTGCAGACTGTTAATATTTTGCGTAAGAGCACCACACAGAGATTTAACTGGTGCCATTACCGATGGTACCAGTTAGGAGCAGATTAATGCGGAGTCTTCAAAATATTGACCGGAGTAAACTTTTTGGGTATAATAATATAAACCGGACCAGGGCTGTAGTCTGTGGGTAAATCCCCGGGAATGCCCCACAATAGCATAGTCTGGCGGAGAAAACAGTCACTATTCTCTTATAATCTATAAACAGAATTTTTTATTACTGAAGTGAACATGAATATTTAATAATAAGGTTTTTACAGTCACATTTCACAATAATTAATTTATGTTCATATCAGTAATAATTATTTATTAAGGAGGTTTTATATATGTTATTAAAAAAATCTGCAGTACTTCTGTTGCTGATTTTGCTGGTTACTATTCTTCCGGTAAATGCCGGAGTATCAGAAGATTTAATAAAGAAAGGTCATATTTTATATGAAGAGGGCAATTACGACGATGCCGTAAAATGTTATGATAAAGCAACGGAAGGAGATCCGAAAAACCCTCAGATATGGCTTGAAACAGGAAATTTTTATTACAGTCTCGCAGCATTTCAAAAATCTATTGAATTTTACAACAAAGCAATTGAATTAAAACCTGATTTTACCGGAGCCCTTTTAAACAAATCCCTTGCCCTTGCTGCAGAATATCAACTGGAAAGATGGCAAGAAGACAGATACATGGAAGGCAGGGAATGTCTTTCACAGATCCTGAAATTCCATCCTGACCTGGCAGATTTGAATGTCAATCAAAAATATATGAATGATATGACTCTGTTACATATGGCATCTTACTATGGTAATAAGAAAATGGCAGAAATGCTGATTGCCAGAGGGGCAGATGTAAATGCAAAGGATTATAAAAATTTTACACCTCTTTTTATGTCATTATTTTTTGAAACCTTTGCCCATGGCTATATAAAACCATTGACTGAACTGAAAAAGGATTCGCGGGAAGTAACTACTCTTTTGATAGATAAAGGTGCAGATATACATACAAAATATTTGAACGGGAAAACTCCGTTACATGCCGCAGCATTTTTAAACGACCTTCCTCTGGCAGAATTACTTGTTTTAAAGGGAGCAAATATTAATGCCCCGGGGTATGACGGTTTTACTCCGCTCTTTTCTGCTGCAAATAACGGAAGTAAGGAAGTGCTGGAATTCCTGCTTTCAAAAGGAGCACATGTGAAGGTGAAAAATATTGACGGAGAAACACCTTTACATGTAGCAGGGACAAAAGAAATTGTAGAATTACTTCTCTCAAAAGGTGCAGATATAAATGCTAAAGATAATGCAGGAAAGACGCCGATTCTGAGATCAAAAACTATTGAAATGGCAGAGTTCTTCCTGTCAAAAGGTGCAGATGTAAACAGTAAAGATAATAATGGAAATAGCTTATTACATATTGTAGTTTCCTTTGATTATAAAAAGGCGGCAGCTTTATTTCTCTCAAAAGGGGCTGATATTAAAGCAAAGAATGATGCGGGAAAAACCCCTTTACATATAGCATCAGAAAAGGGATATAAAGATATGGCTGAATTTTTGCTCTCAAAAGGAGCAGAGATTGGTGCCAGAGATAACAAAGGCGCCACCCCTCTCCACAGAGCAAAAAATAAAGATATGGCCGGATTTTTACTCTCAAAAGGGGCTGATATTAATGCTAAAGATAATGACGGTGCTACCCCTTTAGAGCAGGCCATAGCCACAGGAAATACAGAAACAGCAAAATTTTTAATAGCAAAAAATGCAGATATAAAGATTAAAACCAGAGATGGGTACACTGCTTTACATGGAGCAGCCTATCATAATAATAAAGAAATAGCAGAAATACTTATTTCAAAAGGGGCTGATGTAAACGCTGAAGATACTGACGGGTTTACCCCTTTAGCCTTTGCTTCTGTCAACGGAAGTAAAGAAACGGGAGAAATGCTTGTAAATAAAGGAGCAGAAATGAATTTATGCTGGGCAGTAATGAAAGGCAATAAAGAATTAACCCTTTCATTGATCTCAAAAGGAGCTGACCTTAAAAGAGGGCCTGTGAGCTTTACACCTTTACATATTGCAGTTATGAGAGGTAACAGAGATATGGCTGAATTTCTTATATCACAGGGAGCTCCTATGGAAGGCAAAACCAAAGAGGGTAATACTCCTTTAGTATATGCTGCTGCTACAGGGAACAGAAAAATTGGTGAATTACTTGTCGCTAAAGGAGCAGATGTCGATACTGTCAATAAGAACGGCTTTACGCCTCTTCATGTGTCAGTCTATTTTTCTCATAAGGGTATGATAGATTTACTTTTGAGTAAAGGTGCTAAAATAAATGAAAAAAATACTGATGTTCTGCCGGTATTAGCTAAAATAAAGGCAGCAGGGAATAAAGATCTGTCAGACTTCCTTTCTTCCAGAATGGGAAACGGCAAAACATCGGATGGTTTTACACCTTTCTTCGTATCTTCTATGGTAATTCTCTACGGTAATATAGCTGCTCTGGAAAAGGCAAATGCCGATGACCCGGAAGAAATAGTGAAATTACTCCTGGCAAAAGGAGCTGATATTAATAAAGGCTTTTATGGAATAACACCTCTGCACCTTGCCGTATTTGATGGCAATCAGGTTTTTGCCGAGTATCTTATTTCAAAGGGAGCAGATGTTAATGCCAGGGATAATAACGGTTCAACTCCCCTTCATATAGCTGCTTCCAATAATGATATGTATATGGCTGAACTTCTTCTGTCTAAAGGAGCAAATACCCGTGTTAAAGATAACCTTGGTCTTACTCCTGCAGATAATGCCATTATGAGAGAAGCAAAGGAGCTACTATCACAGAAAGAAAAATAATAATTACATCAAGGAGGTTTTAAGTATTATGAAAAAAATGATGATTTCTTTAATAATCATTACAATGTGTCTGGCCATATTTCCTGCCTGTGCATCCATACAGGTCATGCAATTTGACAATTCGCTTGTATTACCTCAGGATCAGTTAGGAATAGCAATAAATAATAATGCAGTGGGAACCTATACTGTGGCAAACTATCAGAATACTCTGTTTATAGATTCCACTTTCTTTAAATATTATTTCGGTGTAACAGAAGACCAGATAAAAGAGAATGTATCCTACGGCGGAATGGTTGGCACAGGGAAGAACGCGATTTTATGCGTACCTTTTTTACCTGTACTGACAGCTATGGGTCTTCAATATACAAGTAATAATGTGGCAGGTAAAACTCTCATAGCCATAACAGTTCCTGTAGATTCACAGCAGCCAGGTTCAGGTCAGTCTGAAAATGTAACTTATAATACCTATAATACAACACCACCTGCTACGGTCAATGTAGATGTAGATGATGATCCTGATTATTATCCGGTAGGACTGGGGCTTGCAACAGGAATAGCTATCGGAGCAGCACTGGATTATGATTATTATTCTACTCATATTGTCCGCTGTTTCGATGTGGATCGCTGTTATGTTACACCTTATACAAGATGGAATCGCTCCACATTCTACAACGGTTCAGTCTATCATGCAGGTACGACGGGATGGACCAGTAATTCTGTCGTTCACCGCGGTACCACCTGGGGGGCCAATGGATGGGTAAATCATTCGGGAGCAACGGCATGGGGTGATAACGGAGTAGTCCATGCAGGTTCTACGTGGGGGCCGAATGGTAATGTAGGACATGCAGGTGCTACCTGGAGAGGTGCCGACGGAGATATAAATCATGCAGGCAGAACATGGGGAAGCGGTGGAGGCGGAGGCTTTCACAGAGGTAGAAGGTAGAAATTTATAAGTAATTTGACAGGGCTGGCGCTTGACAAAGAGCCGGCCCTGTCGGTTTCCTGCAGATGATACCTTCAGGAATTTATAAAAGCTTCTTACCCATTTTCTTTAAAAGCTGAAAAACCGTGGCTCTTCTCCAGTAAATCCTTTGATTCTATAAAGCCGCACATCAGAGCGAACCTTCAGACTCCTGGAACTTCCGTCAGGTAATCGTAAAACATCATAGAAAAAGCCGTCCTCGTGCCGGAAGCAAAACTCTTTTAAGAAAATAAAAAGAAAGCCGGCAGATAAAAGAACTCTGCCGGCTTTCTTTTTATTTTCTTAAAATCTAATTCTTCTGTCCATACTCTTCAAAGAATTTTTTAAATTCTTCTGTCCTTACATAATCCAGCGGTGTTTTGCCTTTATTATCTTTAGCATTAATATCTGCCCCTTTTTCTAACAGTAAAAGTGCTGCACTTCTGTTTCCTCTTTCTGCTGCTAT
>JBEHWP010000089.1:0-12642 GCA_040217665.1 Vulcanimicrobiota bacterium | reverse complement strand
GATAAAAACTATATTATAAATAAAATTTGTAAAAATTATCTATAAATAAAACATATGGCAGGTATGTTATGCTGAAAAATGAAAATCAAATTCTCTTAAATCGTTATAAAATATTAAATTTAATAAAAAGAGGCGCCATGGGAGTAATATATATGGCAGAAGATCTGCATCTGGAAAGAACCTGTGCTGTCAAAGAATTATTAATAGATTTCAGTAATACATCGGGGGAAGATATTAACAGGGCAATAGAAAACTTTAAAAGAGAAGCGAGAATGCTGGCCGAATTACATCATACAAATCTGCCAAAAGTGTATGATTATTTTGTATCGGAAGATAAATATTTTCTTGTTATGGATTATATAAAAGGTGATGATCTTCTGTCGCTGATTAACCGGCGAGCCGGTGGTTTCCCGGAAGACGTAGTGGTCACATGGCTCTTTCAGTTATGTAGTGTTCTGGACTATCTTCACACACATGACCCGCCAATAATATACAGGGATGTAAAACCATCAAATATAATGTTACGGGAAAAAGACAGAAATTTGATTCTCATAGATTTTGGTATAGCTGTAATCTCAAGCGGAAATCTTCCGTTAAAAAAGCGGAATAGTCCGGGCACACTGGGCTATGTATCACCGGAACAATGTGACGGGAAAGCCTCTCCGGCAGGTGATATATACTCTCTTGGCGCAACGGCATATCATCTCCTGACAGGACATGTTCCTCCTGTTTTTACAGAAATTACTATAAAAGAAAAAAGAGAAGATATATCTGATGGACTGGAGAAAATAATTTCGAAATGCCTTAAAAAAAATGCAGGGGAAAGATATGAAACTATAAAAGATTTACTGGGAGAATTAAAAAAACTGCAGAAAAAGAAAACAAATATGCTGGCAGAAGAAACAATAATAGAGTGCCAGTCAGTCCCGAAGGAAGAATGTTACAACCTGAATCAAAAAAATCTTTATAATATAATTTACAACTATATATCACAGAGTAACTCGGGGAAATTAATAATCAAAGATGAACATGAAGAAGGTGAAATATATCTTAACAAAGGTGATATAACAGGTGCAAAACTTGGCCATCTATCTGGAGAAGAAGCACTAAACAGCTTCTTCACCTGGTCTCAAGGACTGGTTTTTTATTCATGTGAAGTAATAGATACAATAGAAATAGACAAATCAACCTCTTCAATTCTTCGTGAATGTCTGAGAATAGACAATGAACTTCAATCAATGAGAAAAGAACTGCCTTTACTGAAACTGGATCAGACTTTTATATTCAATAAATCTTTACCAGCCAATGGAGAGCACAGATTTTCACCACTTGAAATAGCCGTAATAGCATATATAAAGAATAATTTGTCTATAAGAGAAGTAGCCCATAAAGTTAACAGGGATTATTTTAAAATTTTAAAAATAATTTATAAACTGTACAAAGAAAATATCTTTCTCGACTCCTCTGTGCCGGAAAGAAACATAAAGATTTTAATTGTAGATGATGAAGAAGAAATAAGAAAAATGATTATATCATGCCTGGAAAACAATGATAAATTTCAACTGGAAAGTGCAGGAGACGGAGTTGAATGCTGCCTAAAATTGAATATTTTCAAGCCTGATATTATATTACTGGATATATGTATGCCGGATATAGACGGATATGAAACCTGTAAAGTAATAGATAAAATGCCGAAATTTTCAAGACCGAAAGTTCTTATAATAACAGCAATTAAAAATGATTTAATAGAGAGTCTGCGTGGAAAAGATTATATAGACATTTTATACAAGCCATTCAGACTGAAGGAATTACACAAAAAAATAGAAGAAATTATAGAAAAAATAAATACGCAAAAAGCCACCTCTTATTTATGCTGAGTTCATAAGGGATTAAACAAATAAATGCAGTCACTTTTTTGTAATCTGATCATTTCCATTCTTTTAATAATAAGCTATGGTTCAATGTCAATAAACCCTGAATCTTTTAGATAACATATTGTTTCTGCTATCTTTAACTGAGAACCGTTCAGGGCGGAAACCAGCTTATTTATGGAACTGTTTCCCATGGTAATCATAGACAGAATCTTCATCTGAAATCTTGTAAGTTGTATATTTTTCTCATTATTTAAAGAATTTTTTTCAAATCTCAATAATCTGTCAGGCGAAACAATAGTATCAATAATATGTTCCAGCGTGAGTAAAAGTTCTTTCTTATCTTCCTGTATAAATTCCAGAGGATCATGTCCGTTAAGATTCCTGGTGACATTTTCCGGATTACCATCATCATGAAAATCAAAATTTCCTTTTTTTAATTTTAAGAATTTACTCCATGCCAGTTCTCCAGACCAGTTATTCCAGCTTATAGACATTATCTTACCATTATTCACACAGAGTTCACCTTTAATATTATCGGACTGATAGGTTATTTTTCCTGTAGGTCTCACATCTGAAAGATATTTGAGTAATTTCTCAGGAGAATAAGAAACAAAATTCCCGGGGAAAGGGCTATTAGAGCTCATTTTAGCCAGTTTATCTTTAAGTAACCCTATCTGTTCTCGCGCTTTTTTTAAATCTTTTTCATTTTTTTCATTTTTCAGGAGAAGTATATTATAATTTATGTCTATACTGTCATATTTATTTATAGATTTACATAAAGCTATCCTCATTTCCGGTGCTGTCTGAAATCTCTGTTTAATTGTCAGGTCAAGAGCTTTTTTCATCACCTCATCAAGGTAAGGAGGTACAGAAGGAACAAGTTCTCTCATAGGTCTGTAGACAAAAGGTATCGGCATCTGTCCCGTAATAAGGTGATACAGGGTGGCTCCGAGAGAATATAAATCACTTGCCATGACAGGTTTACCCTGATATTGTTCAGGTGATAAATAACCCATAGTTCCTATCATTGTTCTGGGAGAAGCAGAAAGTTCCGGTTCCAGACTGCAGGCGATACCGAAATCTATCAGAAATAATCGATCGTCTTTTTTTCTCATCATAATATTGGAAGGTTTGAGATCTCTATAAATTATAGGAGGTTCCTGTCCGTGAAGATATTCTAAAAGGTTACAAATTTCTATTCCGTAATTAATTGCTTCTTCCAGAGGAAAACCATGCTTATATTTTTCTGCCAGAAGACTTTCCAGATCCACCCCTTCGATAAAATCCATAACCAGATAATGTCTTTCATTACAGATAAAATAATCGGTTACCTTCGGAAGATTTACATGGTGAAGTTCTGACAGGAGTTTTGCTTCACTCTGAAATCTTTTGACTACATAATCTCTGTCTTTTTCCGTATTGCACCAGTTGGTTAAAAGCTCTTTAATTGCACATACTCTTGTAAGATGATTATCTTCAGATTTATAAATAGCCCCCATGCCGCCGCATTTAATAAGTTCCCTTATAACATATCGTCCGGTAAGAACATGTCCTTCTGACAAAAATTCTTTATTCTGAGGATTTTCTGTCATCAATGATTGAGCGCATTCATTACAAAATCTGGCTGTATCGCTGTTAACAGTGTTACAATTCGAACATTTTTTATACATAAAGCATCCTCACAGTATTGATAAATAATATGTAAAAAGAAAAAAATTCAATAATCTATATAAAAACCTTACCTGTATATATTATCGTCTTATTATTATATATCAATATATTTTTTGCAATAGTTTTAAAACTTATTTTTTAGTTACTTTCGCAGTATGTATCTGAACTTAATGAGATGGCATGGCAAATTTCTGAAAGTGACGCTATGCGTCACTTTCAGAAATTAATAATGGATATAAACAGTCTTCCAGGTAGTATAAAAATTAATTGTCTCTGTTCCCTGTTCTCTGATTCCAAAACTTGATTTTTTCATACCGCCGAAAGGCACCTGAACTTCGGCTCCTGCAGTGGAATGATTTATATGAATTATGCCTGCTTCTATCTTATCTATATATTCCATAGTTCTGGCCAGGTTATTTGTTACTATAGATGCAGCAAGTCCGTATTCAACATCATTTGCCACAGAAATAGCCTCTTCAAAATTTTCAACAGGTATTATAGAAAGGACAGGGCCAAAAATTTCTTCCCTCGCTATTGACATATCAGATGTAACATCTGTAAACACAGTGGGTTCGATAAAATATCCTTTATCATAAGCTTCGCCTGTAATCCTGTTACCTCCTGTGAGCAATCTGGCACCTTCTGCCTTACCTTTTTCAATATAATCCAGTATATTTATCAGTTGCTGTTCATCTGCCACAGGTCCTATATGTATTCCCTCATCGAGTCCGTTTCCTACTTTAAAATTGTTAACATACTCCAGAACATGTTCGGTAAATTTATCCAGAACTGATTTTACCACTATAGCTCTGCTTGTGGCAGTACATTTCTGTCCTGCAGTCCACATACATCCTTCGACGGCGAAATAAGCACTTCTGTCAGGGTCTGCATCTTCAAGAACTACAATGGGGTTCTTTCCTCCCATTTCAAACTGAATTTTTACAAACCTTCCCGATGCAGACCGGTAAAGTTTCGTTCCTGTATCAGTAGAACCCGTAAATGAAATAGCTTTTATATCTTCATTTCTGCCTATTTCTTCTCCCAGTTCTCTCCCCGAACCTGTGACAACATTAAGAACTCCCGGCGGGAGTCCTGCTTCTTCCATAATTTCTGCCAGTTTTATACAGGTCAGAGGTGTAAGGCTTGAAGGTTTTAATATTACACTGTTACCCGATACAAGGGCAGGGCCCAGCTTCCAGCATGGTATAGAAAGAGGGAAATTCCACGGTGTAACAAGAGCAACTACTCCCAGAGGTACTCTTACAGTATAAAGAAATGTTCTGGATCTGTCAGAGGGAAAGGTCTCACCGCACAGGCGCTTTGCCTCTCCTCCGTACCATTCCATAAGCTGTGCGCTTCTCGTCACTTCCGATCTGGTTTCAACAAGGCTTTTACCCATTTCCCTCGTCATAATTTTTGCAAGTTCGTCAATTCTTTCCTCAAGTAATCCTGCAGTCTTCATAAGTATCTGCCCCCTGCTGTATGGAGGAAGATTTTTCCAGCCAGTAAAAGATTCTTTAGCAATCTCTATGGCTTTCTTCAGATCTTCTGCAGAAGAGTACTGAAATTCACCGACTGTTTCATCGGTATTTGCAGGATTTATCGTTTTAAAGGTTTTCTCTGTTTCAGATTTAACCCATTTACCGCCGATAAAATTTTTATATACATCTGTCAAATCAATCACCTCTTTGTATTATGTCGTGACGCGTGACGCAAGGATAAAAAACGTGATACGTAATGCGTAATGCGTCATGGGTCATACGCAGGGATTAAACCCGTCACGCGTTACGCATCAGGGACTGTAAGAAAATAACTCTGGCAAATTATGGTTATTGCCCTCGCGTCACGCGTTACGCGTTACGCGTCACGATTATAAATATGATAAGGTTATTTTTTACAACCCCTTACCTGCCTGTAATAAAAATGCAGGGGTACAGAATACCCGTACCCCTGCAACATATATCAATTAAAATTTATACTCGGTTTTACCTGCCACCATAGCAGTAAGAAGGGGACCGAAATTCATGCTGTTTTTACCTGTTTTAGAACGTCCCATAATAAGAATAGAAATTTCTGCTCCAGAAGATACGTTTGTAAGAAGGGAATTTCCGTTTGCCACGTCAGGCCCGCACGGAACGGAACGGGAAATACCGGAAATGAGATGCCATTTCTTTTCATCTTCATTGTAAAGAGCATTTATTCTTGTGTCATATACAAGGCGATTCTTTGCATCAAGTTCTCTTGCATCTATGATTCTGAGCTGCTGTATTGCCGCATCTTCCGTGAAGTTTTCAAATTCTGCAAGATATTTGTCTGTATCTTTTTCATCTATGAGTATCATATGACGTCCGTCATATTTCAAATAGAGCTTCTCATATATGTGTTTCACTTTAGGCATATATGCATGAAGGAATACACCTTTACCGCCGGTGCTGTTCCATTTCTTCAGAGCATATCCGCCTGTTTCAAGTAATTTTTTCACATTTTCAGGGGTTATTTCTTTACCTACAAGAGTAATCGGTCTGGATATAGGATTTCCGCCTTTTTTCTCCCATCTCCTGAAGGCTTCTTCTTCTATGGTTTTCGAACGGAGATCGTCTATTTTCCAGGGGTTAATCCAGAGAGTTTCAGTTGCTTCGTTTATTATCTGATTTCCGAGTTTTTCTCCGTAGAAAAGGGGAACATGGATTCTTTCAATTCTTCTGTGACAGAGATCAATTGCTGTTCCGTTTACATGAATCTTTCCGTTTTTCACATAAGGTTTTTCGTCAGGTGTTATTCTGAATACGTTAACTCCGTATTTTTTAAATGTTTCATAGGCCAGAACATGGGCTGTTTCTTCTTCGCTTTCTGCATAGGGTCTGGTAAATATACCGACTACAGGTTTATCGGAATGGCCTCTTGCCTTCCATAACCCCAGATAGGCCTCTACGATTTTATCCATTATCATTGTAGGATGCACATCATATTCTATCAGGTCTTCTCCGGTTTCTGCTCTTAGTTTTTTATAAAGCCTTGATGAGAAGAAATTCGGACATGCAGGGTAACTGTTACAGCATGGGCCTTCAAGCAGAGTAGGTCTTATGTCTACAACCTTTTTTCCCGTTTTGTCTGCCACACCTGTAATCAATATATCAAGACCTAAAAGGTAACTGTGAGGAAGGTTTTCTTCTTTACAGTAAGCCATATAAGCATCAAGAGCATTATGAGCCACTTCACTTACTTTGTCCCATGCCTTGTCTACTATCCATGTAGGAGATTCTATATGGCCCGGAATTGGCGATTCTATTCCTCTGCCGCCCTGTAATAATCTGCAATCTTCTGTCATATTTTAATTACCTCCTTAAATATTTTTAAATAAATTTACCTATTATTTCGCGTCATCTCATAAAAAATATATATAGATGTCACAAAATTCATGACAGGATAATCTTCAGTTTAAAAGTTTTATTCGATTATTTAAGAAATTATCCTCTTTTTTATATAAAAGTGAAAAGTAAAAAGTGAATAGTAAGTGGAAATTATCCCGTCCACTCAGTATTCACCACTCAATGCTTACTTAGAGCCTATCCGGAAAGTCATTAAATACCTTCCGGTGGGTGAGGCTCTTCCGAAAAATCTATAATCCTCTTACAAAACAACCTGTTCTTACAGTCTGTTATTATACTGCATTTATTTACTTTACTGCTCACTGTTAATACGGTATATATTTTTCTCCAGAGCCTCACCCACCGGAAGGGTGTAAAATAAATATTACTTTTCGGATAGGTTCTTATTCTTCTCCACAAAATCTTTTGCTTTTACACTTCCTGACATAGAAAGAGCTTTTAAAATTTGAATATTGCTCTTATATTGAGGATTATCATGAGGAAGATCTTTTATTTTTTCTATAATATCTTCTGCCAGTTTATCGGAATTTACTTCTTTAAAATTTAAGGAAAGAGGTTTTTCATCTATTTCTGCCACCTGAGGCTTATCTTTTTTTACACTTTTATCATTTAAATCCTCATTGCATGCCACAGTAATTCCACTTGCAGAAGACTTATGTTCCGTAGAGATGTCCCTTGCCATCATGGCACCGGGAACCTTCATATCTCTTTCAATTCTGATTGGTTCTGACTGAAAACTGACATTGGAACCTATGATATAGGCACTGAACAGGAAATCTTTTTTATTTACACTTGCAATGTCAATCTTTCCGTCAATCGGTTTGGGAGTGGCATTGGGAGGAAGGGTGTCTATATTGATTTTTGTCACATTGTCTTCTGCAGAAGCAAAGAGCACAAGATCTTTAAGAGGTTCGTTTTTCAACTGATTCTGAAGAGTAACTTTAAAGTCCAGGTTTGATCCCTCCACTTTTGACGGCAGCTGAAAAAAAGCTGCTATAACGGTAGCAGGAATCTGTTCGTTTCCGCTTAAAGGTTTCTGTACAAAATATTCAATAAGGGCTCCTATGATATTGGTGATAACAAAAATGATTACTCCTATAATTACAGTGGCTACAGGCCAGTATTTTTTATTTTTCAGTCTTTTAAGTATAATGTCGTCAATACGAAAACTTCCCGTATAACCGTCTTCATCTACTATAAGCTTAATCTTTTTCCTGTCTTCATCATTTACTTCATAACCTTCTTCTGTCAGTTCTTCCGCTAATTTTTCTGTCAGTTCCTCCATAGAGGTAAACCTTTTCTTATCCTGTAAATCTTTCAATGCAGATTTAATGATGAATTTTGATAATTTTTCTTTTTCTGCCATTTCTATTCCCTCCTTTTTCTTTGACTCTCTATCTGTCGTAAAAACATTATAAATATTTCATAAAAAAATTTATTTTTTCAATTGCTCCCTTTCGTCCTTTAAAGACTGTATCCTTGTGTCTATATAATCCAATCTGGTCAGTTCATCATTTCTTTTTATCTCATCAATTACATTTTCAGGTGGAATTTCTGAAAAAAACAGAGCAGAAATTGCTCTGAACAATGATAGAAAACAGAGAGATACTATCAATGTAAACATAATATGTCTCAACAAATCACCGGGATAACCGTGAAAGAGTAGAAAAAATATTCCGGCAACACATGGTATAAGTAAAAGATTTAATGTTATCAAAGAAGAAAATATTCTGTTTATATTATTTTTCTTTTTCTGATAAATCTCATACTCACTGTTTTCCATAAGAGGAAATAAATCCAGAGTGGATTTTTGGTCCATAAAATATTCTATCTCCCTGTCAATTTCTTTAAGCCTTATTTCAGCTAATTCTCTCTTTTGATGTTCATAACCTTCATAAAGCCCATCACTGTAAAAATCAGACATGATGTATATCTCTCTTTAACCATTTTAACTCTATTACAGGTATTTTCTTTATTTAGCAAGGAAATTCCTCTTAATTCATTATAAAACATATATCTAATTGACATAATTCTATTTAAGAGTATAATTTAGAAAAATTTGTAATAGATAAAGTAATCTTTTTCTACAGAGGGGGTATCACAATGGAAGAATCTTCAGAAACCGTCCCTTTAGCCATGTATTTCAGAGGTTCTTTGACTGATGTGGTATATAAAAAGGCCTCTCTGTCAGGAAATTACTGATTTTCCGCTGATTGACCTTCATTACCGGCACTTCAATAAAAAGAACAGACCTCTGATAATGTTATGTTTATTTCGTTGTAATTACCAGTAAAAAATTACACAGTTAAAACACATGTGTTACAAAAACCGTTTCAGTATACCGGGGAGGTAAATAGAAAAATGAAGTCAATCTTTAAAAACAAAAAACTGACAAAAATACTTCTCCTCTTAAGTATCATAGGCCCGGGACTTGTCACGGCAAATGCAGACAACGATGCAGGAGGCATAGCAACCTATTCCTGTGTGGGAGCTTCTTACGGTTATACTATGCTCTGGGGGCTTTTCCTCATAACCATCAGTCTTGCTGTCATACAGGAAATGTGTGCAAGAATGGGTATTGTAACGGGGAAAGGTCTCTCCGCTCTCATAAGGGAAAATTTCGGAGTAAAAATGACTTTTCTTGCCATGTCAGCACTTTTCGTGGCAAATTTTGCCACAACCATAGCGGAATTTGCAGGAGTTGCTGCAAGTATGGAATTATTTCATATTTCAAAATACATTTCTGTTCCTGCCGTATCTCTTTTAGTATGGATAGTAGTCACAGGAGGTTCCTATAAAAAAGCTGAAACAGCCTTTCTCATACTGTCCCTTGTATATATAACATATATCATATCAGGCTTTATAGTCAAACCTGACTGGCATGAAGTGATGAAACACACTTTTATACCTTCTTTCAGCTGGAATCAGAATTTTGTATTTTTATTTATCGCCATGATCGGAACAACTATTACTCCGTGGATGCAGTTTTATCTTCAGGCTGCAGTTGTGGATAAAGGTCTGGATATAAAACATTACAGATATGAAATGATTGATGTGTTTATCGGCGCTTTTGTAACGGATTTCGTGGCTTTTTTCATCATTATTACCACTGCGGCGACTCTTTACAAAGCAGGCATAACAATAGAAACAGCAGGCGATGCCGCACAGGCCCTTAAACCGCTGGCAGGAGAATATGCTTCTCTTCTGTTTGCAGCAGGATTATTCGGCGCATCTTTACTGGGCGCTCACATACTTCCTCTTTCCACTGCCTATGCAGTGACAGAAGCTTTCGGTTTTGAAAACGGCCTGGACAGGAAATTCCGTGACGCATCTGTCTTTTACGGTATAATAGCTTTCTTTATCATCATAGGAGCGGCAATCGTCCTGATTCCATCTCTTCCTCTTGTTAAAATTATGATAATTTCACAGGAAATCAATGGCATTATCCTCCCTGTAATTCTCATTTATATGCTCAGACTCACGAATAACAGAGAACTCATGGGAGAATATGTAAATTCCCGTTTTTTTAATATTATTGCATGGCTTACGGTTATATTCGTAATAATTCTTACTGTTATACTGCTGATTATGCCTTTTGTTCAGTGAGGAGTGAATAGTGAGTAGCGAAAAGTGAAAAGTGAAAAGTGAAGAGTGAAAGGTAAAGAGTGAAACTCACCAGTAATGCGTAACACGTTACGCATCACGCATTACGCATCACGCATTACGCTTATAAGGAGGAAATACTATGATAAACAAATTTTATTTAAGCAGAATTCTCGGCAATAAAATCTTTTCAGAAGATCGAAAATATATAGGGAGACTTGAGGATCTGGTTGCAGAAATTGACGGAGCCAGTCCGAAGGTCATTGCCGCAAAGATTAATACAGGGAAAGAAATAAAATATATAGATTTTTCCACATTCAATATAGGGGAAGAAAAAAATGATTACAGACTCTTCTGCAGTGAAGTAAAAGACAGAGATATTTCAAAAGAAAATACTGTACAACTGGCCCATCATATTCTGGACAAACAGATAGTGGATGTTAACGGAAGAAAAGTCGTAAGAGTCAATGATATAGGCTGTGCTCTGATAAAGACGGGAGAAGTGATGGTAATTGCAGTAGATGTAGGTCTTGAAGGTCTTTTAAGAAGGCTCGGATGGGCAAAAACAATAAAAAATCTGCTGAAATTCTTCCACAGAGATATTGGCAGTAATTTAATATTATGGGAAAACGTAGAGGCCATTATGACAGAAAAAAGAGATATAAAACTTACAAAATCCCATAGAAAACTCTCAACCCTTCACCCTTCTGACCTTGCAGATATTATAGAAGAACTTGATAAAAAAGCACAGGCACAGATATTCGCTTCCCTTGACGAAGAAAAAGCAGCGGATGTCCTGGAAGAACTTGAGACAGATGCACAGGTACATATTCTGGAAAGCATGTCCGTAGAAGAAGCAGCAGATGTGCTTGAGAAAATGCCTGCAGACGAAGTGGCAGATATACTGGATGACTTAAAAGAAGACCATGCAGAAGAACTGCTGAATGAAATGTCTAAAGAGGTTTCTGAAGAAGTAAAAGAACTGATGGAATACCCTGACAATACGGTAGGAAGCATCATGTCTTCAGATTTATTTTATCTTGACATAAATTTCACAGTATCGGAGACTATTCAGGAACTCAGAAGACTGAAACCGGAGGAAGATAAAATTTATTATCTCTATATTACAGATGAGAAACAAAAACTCCGGGGAGGACTGTCTCTGAGAGATCTTGTCATAGCAGAACCAGATGGAAAACTTTCAGAGATTATGACTGAAAAAATTATATCAGTAGGAGATACTGATAATTTAAATTCTATGATCAATATTATTTCAAAATATAACCTTCCGTCATTACCGGTTACTGATAAGAATGGAGTTATGGTCGGTGTGGTCATCGTAAATGACGTAGTCTATGAACTGCTTAAACCAAAGAGAAGAAGAGGATAAGAGAAAATTTATGAAAATAAAATTTTTTTTCTCAATGTTATGCATTTTTACACTTATCTTTACAATATTCAGTTGTTCTTCTAAAAAAAATTATTCCGTATCTACAACTTCCATTCCTGTTCCGGTTATACCCAGAGGGAACCGTCAGTTATCTATTGATGTATCAATGGCTTCAGATAATGATTACAACAAAGCATTTAAACTGGCTAAAGAAGCCGGTATTGAACGTATTGGCCTGTTTCAGAACTGGGATACTATTGAACCGTCACCGGAACAATATTCCGGCACGTGGCTTTCTATTGCCAATGATTATTATCCGGCTCAAAATGTATCTCTCGATCTGACGATTGCCGTAATTCACACGAATCATTCCACCGTTCCTGAAGATATACACAACAAGTCTCTTAACGACCGGCAAGTCATTGGCCGCTTTAAGAAATTACTGGATTTTGTGTTTTCACAAATGACTGATACTCGTTTTTCTTCTATTATCATCTCATCTGAATCCGATATTTATTTCGGTACAGATGAGACAAAATGGAAAGATTTCGAGTTTTTTTACAAAGAAATTGTCCGATACATCCATTCAAAGAAACGGTAGTGTAAAATAAAAGCTGGTTTATTCATACTTTGTACAAATATTACCTTTTGCAGTAGGCGCAGCTTCGCTGCGCCACTATAGTTCTGACTTATACATATATTTGTTCCCATAGAA
>JBEHWP010000088.1:0-12665 GCA_040217665.1 Vulcanimicrobiota bacterium | reverse complement strand
GGCAGCCACAAATGATCCTTTCCTGACCGGTGAAGGTATTACTCAATTAGGCTATCCTTCAGAAGAAAAAAAACATAGACCTTTTAACGATATCGTAAGAAACCTTCAGGATATACACGACGAACTTAAACAGCATCCTGATTTATATAGAAAACAAGGTTCTCCTCAATTACGTTCTCTTTTCAGCCTGGCCTTAAAGAATATTAGTTCTGCCTTGCCGAATGACACACATCTTGAGAACTCTGAGGAGGCTAAAAATTTAAATAAAGACGAAAAGGAGGCAAAAATTATGCCTACAGAAATGGAGAAAAAACTTCAAGCGCTGGAAGATAAAATAGTAAAGCTTGAAGCGGAAAAAACTGAGACAAAAAAAGAACTCTCTAAAGAACCTTCTGATGAGGTAAAGAAACTTCAGGCTGATAATGCAAAACTTATTCAGGAAGTAGGGAAATCAAAACTGGAAGTCTGGGAAACAAAAATGCTCAGTAAGGGTCACATGAAACCGGCTATTGAGAAAGTAAAAGAGGAAGCCGTTAAAGCAGGATATTCTACTACTATTAAACTGAGTAATGATAATAATGTTGACCTGCTTGATTACTCCGAAAAGCTTCTCGATCTTGCATGTCCTGAAGAAGCAAGAGTAAATCTTTCTCAGGAACCAGATTCAGGCACATGGATAAAACTCGAATCCGGTAATGATAAGAAAACCGAAAACCCTCTGGTTGCTGATGCAAAAGCCAGAAAAGAAAGGGGGAGATAATTAATGGCAAGTCCTCAGAATTTAGGTGTAACTTCAAATCCTTCTGATTATGTACAGTTATTTCCTGATCAGGATTATACAAAAGAGTCAAAAGCTATCGCCATAGCAGCAGGGGAAGCTTCTGCCGGTCTTTCTAAGGGCCAAGTGCTTGCAAAAGATAAAACAACCGGCAAATATAAGGTTTTAAAAACTGCTGTTGCTAAGACAGCGGAAAGCCTCACCTTAAATCCCACAAACCCAAATGGAGTAAAATTCGTATCTACAGCTATGGCGAGCGGGCCCATTATTCCGGGAACAGTAGTGGTAACAGGTGAAGTGTCGGGTGTACCGGTAACAATGTCTGATAATGGACGCGGTATCTTACTGGAAAATCTTAATAAAGCCATGGGCGCTATAGATTACGGGACAAAACAAATAAGCGTAAATACAGTTGCGGCTATGGTAACTTCCGATAGTTTTACTGCAGCTTATGATCATTTTAATATGAGCGGCAATATTGACCTTGAGAAACTGGCAGTTCTCCCTATAGACATAGACGCTACAGTATCGGAGCAGGCGGCAAGAGGTGTTTCAAAAGGCATAGTTAACGTTGATGCTCTGACTCCTGATATAGATATAGATGACGCGGATATAGTCGAAGTCTTTGATAGAGCCGGACTCAGACTTAAAGAATTACAGAGTTAAAGGAGTGATAAAATAAAATGGCTGGAACAATAAGTTTATTTAATCATAGAAGCATGTCGCCTGCAGTGAAACTTCTTCCGGAGAAACCTTCTTTTTTAAGAACAAAAATATTTAAAGAGGGTAAAACTCATCCGACAAGAGAAGTAGATCTGGCACAGTTAACAGTAAGGCCAAAAATGGCTCCGTTTATTCAGGTGGGGGACGAAGGTATTCTTGTATCAAAAGATGTGCATGATATAAAATCCGTTGCATTCCCCAAAATACGATTAAAATCAAAATATACCGGCCTTGATTTAGAGAAAACATCAATTAATAACCCTGTTATTTATGTAGACTCCACACCACAACAACAGATGATTGCTGATATAAATGACCAGCAGCAGAAACTTAAGGATATGTGTAATCTTCGTAAAGAATGGATGTGCGCAAAACTTTTAACTGCAGGAGGTTTTACTTATAGTCATGATGGGGTTTACTATAAAGTTGATTATGGGAGAGATACCGATAATGTATTCGATGTAAATACAGACTGGGGAACAAATGGAGCTACTCCGTTAAAAGATTTCAGATCTGGTTATGAACTCTGTAGGACTCAAGGGTCTTCTGGAGTAGGAAGAATTGCCGTATTCGGTAGTAATGCTTATGACCTTTTTATGGAAGATGAAACGGTTCTTGCAAAACTGGATACACTTAATCTCAAAATGGGAACAATTGAGCCGGTTGCAGGAGAACAGTATTTCGGAAGAATAAATGGAGTAGACTGTTACGTTTACTCTGATAACGATACAGACGGCAATCCTTTTATTCCTGCAAATGCAGTCGTATTTATCCCTATCGCAAATGAATATGTCATAGATTATGGCCCCGTCCACGAAAAAGAAGGTCTTATTCAGACTGACTGGTTCAGTAAGGGATGGGATCAGGAAGAACCTCCGGGAAGATTTATCTGTGTAGAGACAAATCCTTTACCTCTTGCAAGAGATATAGACGGTATTGTTGTTATGTATGCCGTAGGGAGAACATAGTTTTAAATAAAAAGGGAGGGGCTCCGGTTCCTCCCTTTTTTTAGAAAGGTCTAAAAGATGGAAGATACTTATTTAACTCCGGATGACATAAGAATAAGATACAGTTATGAAATTCTTGTTCAATTAACAGATAGAGACAAAACCGGTTTTATTAATGATGAGGTAATTCAAATCTGTATAGACGATGCCTTTACAACCCTCTCAAGTCTTTTAGATCCGACAGATGAAACTACTTACGGCCTTAAGAATTTAAAAAAATGGTGGACTTTGCTCACATATTGCGCATTGTTTGCATTCAACGAACAAGAGAAGGTAGCTTTTGACAAGAAACAGTCAGTAATTGAAGAAATAGAGAGCTTCAAGCAGAATAAAAGTGTAAAAAATGAGAGACAGATAGTTACTGCTTCAGAAGAAATTCTTCCTGAAGCTACTATATTGAAATGGGGGAAGCCCTGGTGGTTGGAGTAAAGATTACCTGTGATACAAGTAAAATTCTTAGAGTAATCGGAAAGATGGCAGAAGGAGATTTTTCTACCCCACTTCAACGGATGGGACAGAGACTTGTAAGGAGTACGAATGAAAACTTTAGAAACAAACAGTCTCCTGATGGTGAACCATGGAAACCACTGGCACAGATAACAAAAGCACTCAGAAGAAGGGGAAAGAAAGACGGAGAGCCTAAAATCCTCCAGGATAGTGGAAGATTAAGAAATTCCGTCACTTCTCAGGTAACAATGAATATAGATAAGACAACTCTGGAGTTTGGAACAAATGTGGAGTATGGAAAGACTCATCAGTTCGGAGGACCTTCTGAGATAACTGTGATAACTGTAATAAGGAAGAAAAACAAGAAAATCAAAACCGGTAAAAACGCCGGTAAATATAGAAAAAGATATATAACAAAAGGTGTGAGCATGGCAACAGCTTATACAGAAACAATAGAAGTTCCAGCCCGGCCTTTTCTGGGAGTAAAAGAAGCTGATAAAGAAGCTTTTAAAAAGATATTATCAGACTGGTATAAGGAGATATTCAACGGTGCGTAATTTAGCTATAGCAGCTCTTAAAAATCATTTATCAGTATTAACTGAATTCACTATTTTAGATCCGGTTTACGCGCCTATGCTGGAAGGAAACATGGATGATGTTTTTCAGAGAAAGTTTATAAATATGTTTCCAATTATTTGCCTTGATTATAGAAGTGAAGCAAGAACAAGGATGAACCAGGGATTTAATAGAGTATATCCTGGAAGAATTATTGTAGCAGTTTTGGCAGTTGGTGACATTGAAACTGCTCAAGAAAATCTCTTTAAGTATGTATCTGATGAAGATTATATTCTTGATAGACTCTACTCTACTCCTACTCCGGCAGTAAATGGAACAAATTTATATTTAGATATTAAGGCAACTATTCCGGGAAATTATAAAGAGTCTGAGGATAACAGATTTTATTTTAGTGAGATAATTCCTTGCAATATAGAATTAATAAAGTAAAGGATGTGATAATTAATGGGCGATTCTCAAAATGCTTTTTTCGGAAATCCTGATAATATTAAATATGCCGGTTCCGGCATAGGATACGCGGAAGACTCCTCGATGAACCTTGCAATAACAAAAGAAGATGTCAAGGCAGGAAACCCTTTGAGATTAATACAGGATTTCTTTCAGAGTATAGCTCTTACTTTTGAAGCTAAACTCAAAGAAGTTCACCCGGATAATCATCTTCTGGCGCTTGGAGTTCAGAAGAATATCATAACCAATGTGGAAGGTTCTGTAAACAATACCTTCTGGAAAACTATGGTAACAAGGGCAAATGAAACAGCACACCCTCTTAACACTTACCTTGAACCTGCCACTTTAAACGGTTATCTTTATGAGGTAACAGCGGTAGGGTCTGAACCTCATCAATCCGGGGGCTCTCCCCCTACGTATCCCACTACAGTAGGTCAGACTGTTGCCGATGGAGATTTAACCTTAACCTGTCGCGCGTACCCGGGCGAGTCCTGCACTATAGGTGAATACGAAGAAGGTTCTCTGGCTTATGTCCAGCTTACTGGATACAATATTAAAGCTGATGCAGATGTCATTGTTTACAATCCCGATTATACAACAAAATACGTTCTTGGGACTGACTACTGGATGGATGCGGTTCTAGGTGGCAATGGCTCTGTAACCGGAAAGATATTTATTATTCCCGGCAGTGACCTGGAAGATGATTATACCGCAGAAGTAAGTCCTATAACTTCTCTTAAAGTGGTGTATAAATACACTCCGATTACAAAAAAGAAGATCAGTTTTAATCCTAATACCGTTCTTTTGGATAGTTCAGATCTTGAATTTATCTATACAAATAAAAAGACCGGTAAGAAATTTGCCATTATATTCTCCGACTTTACCAGTGACGGTTCAGCCAGCAGACAGGTAAATGAAAAATCTACTGATTTAATGCTGAAAGGTTCAGCAAAAAGAGACTCTCGTAATCCGGATTACGAATTTGCTCAAATTATTTTTTACGCGTAATGGAGGTGAAATAGTTGAATAATCCTTATGTAAATTTTAACCCTGATAATATAGTGAGTGAAAATGCAGTGATAGTTGCCAATAGTCAGGATTTAGGACTTCTCCAGGGCGGCGTTTCTATTGATGAAAATGTAACAAAATATAAACTGGAAACTGGAAATCCTAAAAGCCTGCAGGCGGAATTCATACAGGAACTTCAGGCATCTATCAAGGCAACTCTTTTAGAATTTACTCCTGATTCTATGTGTTTTGGACTTGGAATTTCTGAGGCTTTAAAAGAAGTGTGGAATGGAGTAGATGATGAGTATGATAGATTTTATGAAGCAGCAGCAGAAGACCAGCAGATATTACAGTTTAAGCAGGGTCGTAATATTGGTTGCGAAAGAATAAGATTTTCCCATAAAGGAGTTGTAAATTCAGGCGGAGAAGAACCGGTATTAAAATTATGCCCCATGAAAGGTGTAACTCCTTCGCCTCCAGTTCACTGGACAGCACAAAGAAATGTTTTTCTCGGTCAAATGGTGGAGCCTGTAACGCCCGGTAATTATTATTATCTTTGTACTACTGCAGGGATAACCGGCAGTGTGGAACCAACATGGGGAGAAACTCCTGACGGTACCACTTCAGACGGCACTGCAGTATGGACATGTAAAGCCTATGTTCCGCTTGTTGCCGATACTGATTATTCTCTTGATGCTACAAACGGTCAGGCATTTGCGCTTCCTACCAGTTCCTTAATCACTTCAAAGTGTTATGTTCTCGGAAAATGGAAAGCAATTCCTCCTGCTTGTGATATGATTCCGATATCTCAAACCGGATTCCTTGCATGGGAAGGTGATATTTTAGCAACCATGACAGATATTAAATCAGGTCGCGCAAAATCTTATTATGCGCCAAGAGCCAGGATAAAATCCGATGGAATTAAAACTGCAGGAGCAGCTCCATGGACAATAGGCATTACTATAGATGCTCTGGATGACACGGCAAATACTCCAAATGACCCACTCGGTTACTGGTATGAAGATGTGGAAGTTCCTGCTTAATGTTTACGATAGAAAGGAACCTGAATTGTGATGGACCCTTTAATGCTTTTGAGAAAAGCGAAAGTAAAAACTACTCTCGGAGAAATTGAAGTAGAAGAGTTTACTTTTCTGCGTGAATTGCTTTTTCAAAAGATAAATAAGGAAGATATTACAACTCAGGTTTCTTTTATTTGCTCTGACTGTAAAAATGTTCACTTACTCACTCAGGGCGACAAAGAGAATATTTTAACGGCAGCGGTTTATGTAAATTCCCCGCTTCCTATTCCACAATTACCATCGGGAGACAATAAAAAAGTAGATTCTAACTTTTTTGATTGCCTGTTATTACTCTGTAAAAATAACATAGGGAGCCTTAAAGAAATTATTACCAGTTATTCTATTCAGCAGATAAATGAATTTGCTTACGCTATCCAGGATAATCACCTGAGATTTAATTCTTTGTCAGATGCCAGTCAATCTATAGAAGAAAAAATGAAAAATGCCATAGAAGGCACAGGAAGGAGGTGAAAAAAATAAATGAATGATTTAGATCTTGCTATTAAAATTGCCCTGGAAATGGGAGCAAGCCAGACAGAATTAAATAAATTAAAAATTCTCTTAACTGAACTCTCAAAAATGACTCCTGATCCGAAGGTAAGGGCGCAGATAGACGCTGTTCTTCAAGGAATAAAACTTCTTGACGGTGCTATAGAGAAAGTAACTGATGATGCCCAAAAAGCCGGGAAAGGCATGGATGATGTCGCAAATAGAGCAAGAGTTGAGAATATAAAAGAAGTTGCAGGGAGTATATCAACCCTTTCGAATGCTCTTTTGTCTGTCGGAAAAGAAATAATTCAAACCACTGCAGATTTTGAAATGTTGGAAGCCCGTATGCTCACAGCAGCAAAGGGTAATGAAAAACTCAGAGATGAACTTATGGCTTTTGCAAAAGAAGCAGCTTCCTCCACTCCTTATTCGGTACAGCAGGTTACAGATTCTATTATAAAGCTTGAAGCCTATGGATTTAAAGCTAAAGAAGTATTTAGCAAAGTTGGAGATATGGCAGCGGCTTACGGAAAAGATTTATCTCAAGCAGTTGAGGCTGTAGCAGATGCTCAGACCGGCGAACTTGAAAGACTTAAAGAATTTACAATTACGAAGCAACAATTAATTGATAAAGCCCGTGAAATGTTTGGCAAAGAGATTGTAAATGCTAAGGGGCAGATTACTGATTTAAAAGCTATGAATGAAGCTTTATTTACAATCATGGAAGAACGTTCTTCCGGTGCTATGGGTCGCATGATGGATACATACACCGGAGCTATGAGTAATTTTAAAGATGCGGTGGAACAGATGCAACAGAGCATAGGAAAAGAATTCCTTCCGAGATTGACAGAGTTTGTTAAATGGGCCGGTTCTGTAGTAGATGCTTTTAATAGTCTTGACCAGGGAACAAAAAGCGTTCTTTCTAATCTCGGTCTTTTTACAATTGCTATAGTTGGGGTAGGTGGAAAACTGGTTTCTACTGGATTACAGATACAAGCTTTTACTGCTTCATTACAAGCCTCTCAGATAGCCATGTTAAGCTTTGCAGGCGCGGCAGCGGGAATTGGAATTGTGATTGGCGTTGTAGCTAATTCTTATATAGACGCCTGGAGGAAGATGGAGGAGCAGAAGTCTGAGAAGATTGAAGAAGAAACAAAGAAGATTGCCGAAGGGTTTAAGAATGTAAAAGAAGCTATAGAACTGGTAAATAAAACACCTGTAGAGATTTCTTTAGATCCGAAAATTGAAGAAAAAATAGCTTCTTTAGAGGAACGTATAAAAGCAATCAGGGAAGCAGCAGCCGGCAATCTGGATGCAGAGGGAAAGACTTTTTCTTTTGAATTGGCCAGTAATCCATTGGATAGAAATAACGATATGATTAATTCCTATCAGATGGATTACTCTAAAGCTATGGATTTCCTGCTTCAAAAACAGGAAGAACTCAATAAGAAACTGTCAGAAACAGGCCTTCCGGCAGATGTAGTGCAAAAATATAAGGCTCAGCTTGCAGAAGTTAATCTTGAAGTGAAAAGGCTTTATGAAACCCTCGAAAAAGAAAACCCGGAAATGTACAAAAGACAGATTGACATATTGGAAGGTTCTCTTGCGAAAGCAGAAGAGGGGAAAAATTACGCCGAAGATTCTAAAAAAGCCTGGTCAGGTCTTTTTGATGCAGTCGAAAAAGGATTCGGAAGCGTTAAAGAAGCAGCGGAAGAATTACCTAAATTACCAAGTGTAACAGATAGCGTACTAAATAAACAGATAAATACCGTGAAAAATCTTTACAATGCGCATAAATTGTCTGCAACACAAATAATAAAAGAAATTGATAATGTAAAAAAAAGTTATGATTTAACAACAGAACAAACGGCAAAACTTGACGCATGGAGATCTCAATTAGAAGGCAAAATAGAGCAACATAATAAAAAAATTCAGCAATCTTATAAAGAAAATTGGACGACTTTTCTTTCTGAGCTAAAAGTCGCATTATCAGCCGGTGAAATATCACAGAAAGAATACAACCAAAATATATCAACTTATATCCACGAGCATGCAACTGAACTTCAAAATAACGCTAATTTAAAGACAAAAATAGAAAAAGAATATTACGCAGGGGTAAATAAATTACAAAAAGAACAGGCAAAAGAAGCAAAAGAAGCTGAAAAAGAGAGAGTTGAATCTATTAAAGAAGCAACTAAAGAGAGTCAAAAATCTATTAAAGAAGCCTGGTCAACCTTTATTGACGAACAAACCGTAAAGCTTAATGAAGGTGCTATAAATCAAAAAGAATACATGAATTCTATAAAGAAGTATCAGCAAGATAATATGCGTGAAATTCAAAAAGTTTCCGGCCTTTCTCTCGATATAGAAAAGAAGTATTCTCAGGAAGTCAAAAAACTTCGTCAAGAAGAAGCAGCAGAAGCAAAAAAAGTAGCAGAGGCAAGACTTGCAGCAGAAGAGGAAATAGCGCTTGAAATTGAAGCTCTTGATAATGATGTAACTGGAAGCCAGTTAAAGAATATACAAAAAAAGATAGATAAATTTAAAGATGCCGGTGTAGAACAGGTAAAGTTAGAAGAATATACCCAGAAAGCAATTCAAGACCTGCAGCAGACCACGCAAGAGAAATTTGACCAACAGATACAGAATTCTAAAGATAAAATAGAAGACCTGGCAGAGAAAATTCGTCAAATTGACGTTAAGCTTAAAGAAAATAAAGAGAAGCAGGATAAACTTACTTCTTTATCTTCTTCTTCCGGCAGTGATAAATCAAGCCCAATAAAATCTATAGAGGAAGCCTTTTCCACTGGCCTCGGTGAGTTCAATAAAAAAATGGAAGAGCTTAAAAAGCTTGAGGAAGAAAGTAAAAAACTTCAGGCTGAAAAGGCTCAGGCAGAAAGAGAACAGAAGCAGGCTCAAGAAAAACTCGTAAAAGCTCAGGATGATTCAAAAAAAGCCACTGAGGAATTAACTGCAGCTCTCAAAGAAAATACTGCAGCGCTGAGAAAATCGGGAAGTAAAGACGAAGATTCGGAAGAACCAAAGCCAGAGGAACCGAAATCAGAGGAACCAAAAAGCCCTGACACGCCTACAAATCCCACATCCACCCAGGGACAAGGGGGTAATTTACCTGGCAACAATAATACTTCTTCCACCGCTCCATCTGGTACAACAATTGGCTCAGACGGAAGGAGTTTTGCCCCCGGCACTTCACGAAGTGATCAAGGATGGATAAGAAAACCAGAGGGAACGGTAACACTTTCAGACGGAAGATCTGCCGCTCCTTCAACTGCAATTACAGTAATGCCGGACTTAAGAGCTACATCGTCTCAGAAAACAAATCTTGCTTCTACTTCTGGCAATCAGTACGGCAATTATACGGGGCCTACGAATATCACAAATATAACAAATATAAGCTTAAACAGTCAAAAATTCTCAGCCAGTGCGGATATAGCAAGTTCTGCAAGTCAACTGCTTGCAAGAACTGCACGATATGGAACATACTGAAGGAGTAAATTTATGGGATTCGCAAAATTTACAGATACAGTTGGATCAATTTTCAATTTTGAAAAAGAACCGAAATATATATCCCCTTTCCCCGAAGGCGGGGAAATAAAAGAAGAGGGCGAGTATATTGTAGAAGTAGACAGCAATGGCGATCCATTGCCGGGAGAAAAAATTGTCAAATTTAAACCTACTTCAGACGTCGGGAAAAAGATAACTGTATCAGGAGATATACTTCAAACAGATGCGGAAACGATAAATACATGGTACAAAACAGCAGCAATTTTACTTTTTGAAGCTCAAAGAGCACAGAAAACATATAGCTTTACAATTCAAATGGCAGAGCCTAAATGGGTGGGAACTGGCTCTGTAGATAATAACGGTATCGAGAATTTACAATACTCAATTGATTTATATATTCAACCTACGTAACGGAGGAATTTACAATGGATATGGGACTTTTAAAAGGAGATTTAAGCGGAACGGAAACACTTTCAGACAATGGAGTAGTAACACCCGGCATGAGCTCCGAAGAACTTCTTGCATTAACTAATCAAGACGCCGACGCAATTCTTTCTTTCTTTCCGTCAATGCAAAATAATGCGTATCAAAACACCTTGGGCAACGCCGTAACTTTTGCGGACGTAATTTGTATTGATGATAATGATAACATACAGAAAACAGATGTAGCACGTTCCGACGCTGATGCAGATTGCACGCAGCTTACAGAACGCGGAAAGATATACAGATATACAGGAAGCGGATTCGACGCGACAGATTACAGCACGGGGAATATTCCTTTAATGAACGGTGCAACTCATTACGTGTATTTCCTTTCTAATTATCTTATTCCTGTGTTTCATTGCGAATTTGATACTTTTGGGGTATATTCCGACTGGGTAATCGAGAGATGGAATGGAACCGAATGGACTTCTTCCGGGATAACAGATGGAACCCTTGGAAGTACTCAGGATGGAGATATAAATCTCGGCTCTATTACACCGGCAAATCACCCTAAAGTACAGGTTAACGGTAAATACGGCCATGCTTTCCGTATTGGTTGCTCCAGTGTGACAACCCAGGCTATTCTTGATGTTGCTTACTGGCAATGGAATTATGAACTTGAAAAATGCGCACTGCTTGGAAATGCCTTGTTTTACGATAAAACAGTAGGGGGAGATTACACCGCCGTAACCCCTTATGCTCAATATCCGAACAGAGGGAGAGTAGTTTTCGATGCAGATCCTTTATTTGCCGGAAGTTCTTTAAAAGCAGCATATTCTTACAAAAACCCACAACCGGGAGACTACGATTTAACTTTTTCGGATATAAATACAACTGCTAAAACTGCGAAATGTCAGGTAAATGGCGGCTCAGATATAGGAATAACCTGTGATAATAAAACACCGAATTATCAAGTAATTCCGGGTATGTATCTTATCTTTAATGATGCTTCAGTTCTTTCCGATACAGACACAACAACTATACCAATTTCAGAAAGCATTAAATATTTAAATTATGCAAAAGATACAGGAGCCGGCCCTGACACGTATTATAACGGTGATTTAACTCTTAATAGTACGCCTGTAAACGGGAACCGAACTTTTTATCACGGATATTTCCCGGATATAGACGTAGATTGCACGAAAAATACTCAGTATACCCGTATAAGCGCCTATACAGCATAAGGAGAATTAAAGTGCAAAAACTTGCAGGAACTTATCTTTCGGCAGTAAGATTTTCAAATAAGCAACAGTTAAGACCTTATAATGATACATACAAAAGATATATAAAGTCTCTTAGTTGTGTACGTTTTTCAAGTAAACAGAAGATAAGCCAGCACTTATTTTCTATTGTCAATTTTGGATGGCCTGTAAGAAGAAGATTTCCAAGGGCTTATTCTGCCGTAAGTTTTTCAAACAGTTCTCTTGCAGTTCAAACTTATTATAATGGTCCTACAAAATATAAAAGAGCAGCAGTAACCCCTTCTGCTTCAGAAAGAAGATGTTCTCCTGAGTGCATTGGTTATATTCAATTGCCTGATGCAAATACAGCTATAAAGATACCGTATTTTATTGGCGGTAAGATTTCAAGAGCTACCAACGTTGGGATATCGTGGGATATGAAAGTAAACAATATTTCCGGTGAGCTCTCCTGTCTCTCAAAAGAATGGAAAGATCTCCTAGAGCCTGGTTTTTATAGTGAGACTCATCAATCTCGTAAATTCGTATGCCTTATATTTGTAAGAAAAACAATCGATAGAGTTGACTATTTGATAGTTCCGCGATTAGTATTGCGTGATCAGGATGAAGGGGATATCATTCTTGGAAGAGGCGGAATTGATGAAATAACTTTTCTTTTGGGCCAAGGTAAAAACTTTAATAGCTATGTTCCTACCGAAACTCTGACGCGTATAAGTGCACGTATATACGAAAGTCTTTATCTCACAAAAAATGAAAAAAATAATTTAACCCAGATAAGAGTAGACGATACTCTGAAATCTGCAAATTTAAATACTTTAACCCGTCAATGGACGTTCAATTATAATATAGATAGTCATTCTATAGTTCAAGTAATAAATCCATTGGACGCAGCATGGATTATAGA
>JBEHWP010000087.1:0-12894 GCA_040217665.1 Vulcanimicrobiota bacterium | reverse complement strand
ATCCTGAAGGCGGATTATATATAAAATCTCTTCTGGATAGACTTGAAGAGCCTTATAAAACTGCAATTGTTCTGAGATTTATGAGTGAACTCACCTATGTTGAAATTTCAGAAATAATGTCCGTGTCACCTGAACAGGTGAAAAATTATATATTCAGAGGAAGAAAATCTCTGATTAAACTTGCCAGAGAGGAGGATTTTTATGAAGTGTCCCTGGGAAGATAAACTTATTTTATATCTTGAAAAAGAACTTTCAGATAATGAGAGGGATAAGTTTAAAGAACATCTTGAAGGATGCAGTATCTGTAAAGAAGATATGAAAATTTTTAAAAAAATAGAGGAAGATTTTCACTGTGAAATTTCTGTGCCTGATGATTTTACGGAACATGTTATTAATAAAATTGGCGAAGAAAGATCAATTGTGAATATACTGGTTTCCGCCGGTATATCAGTATTTTTTCTTGCCGTCTTCTTTTTCTGCGGATACTCAAACCCTCTTCCTGTGATTGGAATTATTATGGTAAAGCTCTTTTTTGTGCTCAAAGATATGCCTTTAACAGAGCTTTTCTTTGTCTGCCTGAAACAGAATATGATATTTTTAATATTTTATTCTGCTCTCTTAATGGTTTTTATTACTTTTTTTACTGTCAGAAAAAAAGGTATTTTTATTAAACATTATATTATATGAAAGGAGATTTCTATGAAAAAAATATGTTTCTCTTCAATTATTATATTATCTCTCTTACTATCTTTTTCTTTTAAAATTTTTTCTCAGATAAATTCTTCTGAAGAAAGTTCTTCAGAGGATAGAGAAAATTCCCTTGTAAGGATCTTCGGTGCCGGAAATACAGAGAGCGGTAAAATTACAAACGATGTAGTTCTTATATGTTCGGAAGGAACTGTAAGGGGAACAGTGAAGAGTGACTGTGTTGTTATTTTCGGAAAGCTCCATCTGAAAAGAGGTTCTAAAATACAGGGAGATCTTGTGGCGATTTGCAGCTCTATAGAGAGAGATAAAGGTGTAACTGTAAAAGGGGATACGGTAAATATTGCTTCCTATGAGATGTCAGCTGTTCCGTCTTTTATAATTAGTGTTTTCAGTAGCTGGGACATAGTTCTTGCTCTCATAATACTGCTCTTCTTTCGTAATTATGTCAGAAATCTTACAGATAGATTCCTGTCCAATCCTGCTTCTTCCTTTCTCGCAGGGTTTCTCTGGATAATAGGGTTTATACCTCTTATTATATTGCTTGCCATAAGTATTATAGGCATTTTATTTATTCCTCTTGTTCCTCTTCTGTATTTCCTGGGCTTTTCTTTCGGTTTTGCCGTTCTGGGCCATATGATAGGAGATAAAATTGCTTCTCTTACAGGAAAAGAATGTAACGAACCTGCCAGATCAGTTACAGGTCTTTTCATTATTTTGATAATATTCAAATTAATAGCTTTATTTCCTCTTCTCGGAGGCCTTACAGTAGAGGTCATAAAAATGCTTGTAAGAACCTTCGGGCTCGGATTGCTTATAATGACTTTATGGGAATCATCCAAAAGAAAGTCTTTTAGAGCTTCTAAGCAATAAAATCAGTGAGTCGTGAGTAGTGAGTGGAACCTATCATCTACTCACTGCTCACTATTTTTAACGCTACAAATAAAATAGTTTATAAGAGGATTTTTTATGGATCAGGCGAATGTCCGATGAATTATCCATTGACCGGAGTATGAATTTTTTTCACATCCCATCACTGGTCTCTGGAAGCATTCTACAATTACTGACATAAGCATAAATAATTCATATAAGAATCTCGTGACGCGTCACGTTCACTTATTCAGGAGGCTATAATTCATATGGAAAGACGAATCATTCAGGTAGAAGAAAAAGTCCCGTTTTTACAGGGATTACCTTTAAGTTTTCAACATTTATTTGCCATGTTCGGTGCTTCAGTACTGGTACCTTTTCTTTTCAATCAGGCAGCGAGAACTGACTCCGGCGATCCGAACCTTGTAATAATTGACCCTGCCCTGGTTTTACTTATGAATGGTATAGGCACATTAATTTATCTATTTATATGTAAAGGTAAAGCACCTGCTTTCCTTGGCTCCAGTTTTGCCTTTATAGGGCCTGCTACAGCAGTGATTTTAAGCTCTCCCGATTACCATGGAAATTTCGCAAAAGCCCTGGGAGGCTTCATCGTGTCGGGATTGATATTTATGGCAGTTGCAGGCATCATCGGAACCGCAGGGACTAAATGGATAGATGTACTCCTTCCTCCTGCCGCCATGGGGCCTGTTGTCGCCCTTATAGGCCTTGAGCTTGCAAGAACAGCGGCAGACATGGCAGGTCTTTTGCCTGATAAAACCGGTATGTATAATAATTATTCTATTCTGGTATCTATGTTTACACTTTCTATAATTATCTTCGGCTCTCTTCTATTCAGAGGGTTTCTGGCCATTATCCCTGTCCTGATAGCTGTTTTATCAGGTTATGGCCTTTCGGCAGTATTAAATATCTATCATCCCGGTTTTATTAATTATTCTGTCATAACAGAGAAAAGCTGGTTCCTTATTCCGAAGATGACTCTCCCTGTCTTCGATTTGAATGCCATATTGATAATAATTCCTGCCGCTCTTGTTGTCATGTCTGAACATATAGGTCATCTTTTTGTAACAGGTCATATTGTCGGAAGGAATCTCGTAAAAGATCCGGGACTTCACAGATCCATGTTCAGTGATGGACTGTCAACTTTTTTATCGGGATTTACAGGTTCTGTACCGACTACTACCTATGGAGAAAATATGGGTGTTATGGCCATTACAGGCGTTTACAGCGTATGGGTCATAGGAGGGGCGGCAGTTATTTCGATTATTATGGCCTTCTTCGGAAAACTATCGGGAGCAATACTGAGTATTCCCATACCTGTTATGGGAGGTGTAAGTTTACTTCTTTTCGGAGTCATTGCTGCATCAGGAATAAGAATGCTTGTAGAAGCCAGGGTAGATTACAGTAAAACAAAAAATCTTACTCTTACTGCTATAGTATTTATTGCAGGTATAAGTGGGATAACCATTAAACTTGGCGAAGTAGGTCTCAGCGGTATGGCTCTTGCTACAGTCGTGGGTATGATATTAAGCCTCATATTTTATGTTCTTGATAAATTACATTTAACAAATGACCGGTAATAAAACGTCATAACCTTATCAGGAGGGAACATTTAAAATCAAACAATATGACGGTTCTTTAACTGAAATCTGAGTCAGATAGCTAAATCTATGTTCTATCTTTTGTTTCCTGTCCCATGTGTTTTTGCATCAGACGTAAATAGAAATACTCCTGCATCATTCGATCATCAGGAAATTCACTCATTGCTTTTTCCCATAACATCTGTTTTGTTTCAGGTGACAGTACTTTATCTACAGGGTGATTACTTATTTCTTTAACTTTCATAAGTAAAAATCTCCTCTTTAAGTTATCATAGTCATTCTCCCTGTCTCTCACCGAAAAACCAATTATTATTATAACATAGAAATTGTCATGATTAAATAGAATGAAAAAATTTATTTTAAGTGTACGCCATTTCTTTGATAGAAGGAAGGCATTCACTCTTCACACTTCACATCCATGGCAGATGATTTAAATCTACATTGCCTCCCGATATGATAATACCCGCTTTTTTACCTTTAATATCCACCTTTTTCTCCATTATAGCGGCGAGAGGTACTGATGATGACGGCTCTACAATGATTTTCATTCTTTCCCATATGAGTTTCATTGATGAAATAATGGATTCTTCGCTGACTGTAACTATATTATGAACATATTGTTTTATTATACGGAAGGTGTTTTCTCCCAGGGATGTAAGAAGACCATCTGCAACAGACAGAGGGGGATTGGGAGGATAAATTACTGAATCACTAAATGATCGGAAAGCGTCATCTGCGAGGGCAGGTTCTGTTCCCGTTACCATCGTAGAAGGCGATAAATAATAAGTGCATAAGGCAGTGCCGCTTAAAAGACCTCCTCCTCCTACAGGAGTCATAATAATATCCAGTTTGCCGGTTTCTTCTAATAATTCAAGTGCTGCCGTGGCCTGTCCTTCTATGACTTTCATATTATTATAGGGGTGAATAAATACTGCTCCTGTATCTTCTATGACCTGTTTCAATGTTTTTTCTCTGTCTGCCAGTGTGGGTTTACATAAAATTATATTCGCTCCGTAATTCTTCACAGCTTCTATTTTGACTTTTTTAGAATTTTCCGGCATTACTACCCATGCAGCTATTCCTCTGTTTCTTGCGGCAAGGGCGAGAGCCTGGGCATGATTGCCTGATGAATGGGTTGCCACCCCCCGTTTTACTTCTTCTTCTGACAGAGAAAAAACAGCATTTGTTGCACCTCTGATTTTAAAGGCACCGATTTTTTGAAAATTTTCACATTTAAAATAAATTTCTCCTTCGAACATGTCATTAAAGGTTTTACATGTAAGGACAGGAGTTTTGTGAATAAATGGTTTTATTCTTTTCGTACTTTCTTTGATAGATGTCATATTAATTTCCATAAAAATAGCCTCCATAAAAATAGCCTCTATAAAAATAGCCTCTATATTCGACGAGTAATTTTGACTGTCAGAGCACTAAATTTGATAAGTAAGCATGACCGGAGCGGTCACAACCAGATATGAAAATGAATAGACAGTGAAGCATAAGACTTCATCATTTTCATATAAATTGTATTACTACTTACTGTTTATAAATTTCTATTCTGTTATATAAATACCATCTGAATAATGGAAATCCTTTTATTGTAAAATTACGCATTTGCGAATAAATAGTTTGACAAAGATTTAATGGGAATTTATAATAATTTACGGGGTGATAAAATTGGACAAAAAAGAAGTAGTTATAAAGAAATATACAAACAGAAGGCTTTATAATACGGAAGAAAGCAGGTATATGAAACTTGACGAGATAGCCGCCATCATTCGTAGTGGCAGTGATATAAAGGTTATAGACAGCAGTACCGATGAAGATATAACAAAACAGATCCTGGCACAGATAATACTTGAAGAGGAAAAAAATAAGAAAGATTTGCTCCCTTCGTCTCTTCTGTATCAGATAATCAGATCCAATCAGGAATTTACAAAGGATTTTTTTGAGAATTATCTTACAATGGCTATGGAATCCTATTTTTCTTACAGGAATGTAATGGAAAAAAGATTGAAGGAAATGACTGACATAAGCAAACTTCCTTTTGAAATGGGAGATATTTTTATGAAATCCTTCGGCTTCATGGGAGGCAGTAATAAGGACAATAAATAATTGTAAGCGGTCAGCAGTTAGCTATCAGTTAAAGATTATAAAGTGGTGAATGAAAAATATTGCAAATTTTATAGATCCACTCACGGTTGATTTTGTTAAAATTATGAAGAAATATCCTGTATCGTTATTGTTTAATCTATTAATATGTGTTAATATTGTGAAACTAAATAGATTGTAAAGTTAACAATTTATTAACATAAACTTCTTTGATATCAGATATATTTATGATATATTATTATTCAGCTAGATATTTCGTCTGTATCCTCGCGTCATGCGTCACGATATAGAAAAATGAGGTGATTTAATTGAAGATAGAGGGAGCCGATAAACCGCTTATCCAGTATTTTACAAAAGCCAGGAGCGGAGAACTAAAGGAGCGGACCGGTGATGGAGTTGATTTTGGTAATCTAAAAGGAGATAACTTTGTTGCCGACCTTATCCATATGAAACAGATGGCTGCAAATTCTGTAACTAAAGCATTTATTATGCCCGGAAATGCTTCGGCCGGAGTGGTGGCAAGAAATGAAACACCTGTAGTTATTGTTCATGGTACAGGCTTCGGTGAAGAATCCATTTCAGCTTATAAGGATGCAGCTCTTGAGACCGGCCATCCTGCGGAACTGACCACTTATACCACCATTAAAGAAGGAGAGCCGATGGAACAGTCCGGTCAGCTGGTATCCAGGAATATAAATAATGCCAGAATGGAAATATCCGAAAAACATCTTGAAGAATTATCGTCATGTAAAGATGATCCGGAAGCACTGAAGGAATATTTCGGAATGTCTTCCGATTTTTACGGACGCCATGATGAAAGGGTGGACAGAGTAGTTTCTCTTATGCCGGCCCTTATTAATAAAATGGAAGATCTCCTTAAAAACGATAAAGACGAGTTACTTAAAACCTTCAGCGGCAAGACTAAAGAAATAGAAAAATCTCTTGCGGAACAGGTAAGGAAAGCCGGATACAGCGATAAAAAAATTGCTGCCAGAGTGGCCGGAGAAATTATGGATGTTATAGCACCGAAAGCAGTACTTGTAGGACACAGTATGGGAGGTTTTGTATCTTATACTCTTGCTCTTAATCCGAAAGCAGGAGATAAAAGTGATTTTACCTATGATGGCGCAAATGGAGTATCAACAGTAATAACCCTTTCTTCACCTGTAGGAAAGGGAGTAAACAAAACTCTTCCCAGCGGCCTTGCCAATTATGCTTATACTCTTTTAGAAAAGAATGTCCTGGACCCTATGGAAACATTCCCGGGAATGCAGTTTTCTATGGTCAATCCTTTCTTCAATATGTGGTACAGTTATAACAAAGAACTTACAAAAGAAATGTATAAAAATAGTGCTTTAATTGGTTCTGTTTATATGAATCCCATTATTCACCTTATGAAGCCCGGTTATGAACAGATTACAGAAGGTTCTGACTTTATAAAGAAATATGTAGATAATAAAAAAGTGCCTGACGGGGTAACTGTAATTGCGATTTCCAACAGACATGACGGAGTGTCAGAACAGGATCGTTCTATGGTAGATGAAAAACAGCCCAATGCACATAATCTGGATGCAGAAATTACCATAAAACCTGAAGAACTGAAAAACCCCAAATCTACAGTTCCTACACTTGCACATATGAAAATGGCTCTTTATCCCTTTGAACATGGAGAAGAATTCAGAAAAGAAGTAATGGAAGATCCGAAACATATAACCAGAATTCTTGACCCGGCAAATTATGATGGTGTAAGGTGGAAATGTCTTTCAGTATTAAAAGAAGATTTAGAGAAAGACCCGGCTATGTTCCGGAAGGCTGAATTTAAACCTGTCCTTGAAAAAATAAGATCTGTGGCGTCAGAGGAGATGCCGTTTGCAGATTCTCCTTCATATATAGCCAGGCAAATACTTGATAAACTTGGATAATTGAAATGTTTGATTTTATAAAAAGGTTATTTTCTCCCGATCCGAAAGATTTATATCGTATGGGAGAAGTTTTTATTTTAAGAGGAGATTATAGTAGTGCTCTCAGGTGTTATGATCAGATTATGGAACTGGAACCTGCCAATATATTTATATTGAAGAAAAAGAGTACTCTCCTCTTTTCCCTTGGTATGTATAAAGAAGTGCTCGACACTATTGATGTGCTTTTGAATATTGAACCGGAAGATATAGATGGTCTTAACGGAAAAGCTTTAACCATGGCAAGACAGGAGAAATATGAGGAATCAATCAGTTTTTACGACAAAGTACTTGCCCTGAAGCCCGGTAACCTTGAAGCTCTTATTGGTAAGGCTTTTTCTCTTTATTCTTGGGGAAAATACAGTGAAGTTATAACATGTACAGAACATATTCTTGTTATAGATGCAGGTAATTCAAATACATGGACTACAAGAGCAATGGCTCTTTCTGCTCTCGGCAGGCTTGATGAAGCAATTGACTGTTATGACAGAGCTCTGGCTATTGAACCGAACCATATAGATGCGTGGACAGGGAAAGCTATGGCCCTGTCTGCTCAGGGAAAATATGAAGAAGGGGTTAAATGCCAGCGTAAAGCTATTGAATTAACTTCTTCTCTTCTCCCTTCCCTTGAGCCTCAGACAGACACCGTTAACGGAGCGGAAGGTATGTTTGGTTACGATAAAACAAATCCCATTCCTGTGTGCCTTCAGGACGGTCAGCTTGATTATCTGGCCACACTTCAATGTGAGTGCTGTTGTCCCTTTGATTTTCATCGTACAGGAAGTTTCGGCACAGGCCCTGACGGCCATATTATAGACGGATATGAGCTTGTGTGCAGAAGCAAAAAACATCATATAACTCTTTATATGGATATGTACCATGAAGGCGCCAGTTCATTGCTTCCTGAAGGTCTTTCCAGAGGAACAGAAAAAGGTGCCGGTCTTCCGTTTTATGTGGAAAATTTTCCTCATGGACTGGCCGGTGCTATTAAAGAATCCGAAAAGTTGCGTGTGAAATCTTAATCCTGTACCTGTAATACTTCACACTCTTTTACTCCATATCCTTCCAGTGCTGTTACTTTAAATTTTACACCTTTATATGATACAGTATCTCCCATTTTAGGAGGCTTTCCGAGTAAAGACAGAATGAGCCCGCTTACTGTAGTAACATCTTCATGGGTTAAATCTAATTTGAAAAAATCTCCTACTTCATCGAGTCTCACTGTACCCGGTACATGAAGATTTCCTTTTTTATCTTTATACAGATATTCACTTATTTTTCCTTCGTCAAATTCTCCTACAACTTCTTCAAATATATCTTCAATCGTTACGAGTCCGGCTGTACCTCCGTATTCATCCAGAATAATAGCCATCTGAGTATTATATTCACCCATGACTTCAAGAATTTTGTCAAGTGTTACTGTTTCCGGTACATAGGGTAAAGGGCGGATTTTTTTTAATTCACTTTCTCCGTTTTTTTCAAGTACTTCAATAATATCTTTTATATGAACCATTCCTGTGATATGATCCAGATTTTCTTTATATACAGGATATCTTGAATGGAGGTTTTCAGAGAGTATTTTTTTTAATCCTTCTTTATCTATATCGAACGGTATGCCTGTAATTTTAATTCTTGGCACCATGATTTCACATGCTGTAAGAGAGTTAAAGTCTAATATTTCCCGAAAAAATTCCCCTGTTTCTCTTTTTAAAAGTCCTTCTTCCTGGCTTTCTTTTACAATAAATTCCAGTTCTTCTGATGTATAATCTTCTTCTGTTGTGACATATCTTTTAATCCCCATAAGTTTTATTATGGTATTTGATAAATAATTAATACCTCTGATTACCGGATAAAAAGAATATTTTGTAAGGATAATACATGGTGTGACAATCATTGCCATTACTTCAGGTTTTTGAAGAGAAAGTGATTTAGGTATCATTTCTCCTATAACTATATGAAAATAAGTTAAAAAAATTACAGAGAGAATACTCGCTATTCCATGGGATGAAATCCATTGAGGAATACCGGTTATTACAAGCCAGCTGTGAAACCATTCCGCAAGTATGTGTTCGCCGTACATGCCAATGGCAAGGCTTGCAACCGTTATACCCATCTGGGCAGAACCTATATATTGATCCATAAGAGATGAATTTGTCTGTGTTTTATGCAGGATTCCTGCAATAATATGTCCTTCAAGAGCTTTTTTCTCTATAATCAGTCTTGAAGAACTGACTACAGCAAATTCAGCTGCCACATAAAGAGCGTTTAATATTAAAAGCGTTGTTATTATAATGACCGAAATCAATATGGTAACCCGGTATCCTTTCTATTCAATGTTATCTTTCTGTTCTGAAGAACAGATTAATAATGATAATATTTTATTTTTTGAAACCTTTTCTATTTTAAATTCTACACCTTCTATATTAAGACATTCTCCTTCCTCCGGAAATCTGCCTAAAAAATCTATTATATATCCTCCTGCTGTAATAGCGTCTCCTTCTACAGGTCTACCCAGTAATGTTTCCAGTTCACTGATCCTTAATATGCCCGGTAATCTGATAGTTCCGTCAGGTAAATTTTCCGGTTTCTTTATATTATGTTTGAATTCATCTGCCACATTTCCCAGAATTTCCACAAGTACATCTTCCATTGTTATAAGCCCTGCCGTACCTCCGTATTCATCTATTACTATGGCCTGCTGAAAATGTTCCTTCCGAAATATATTAATCAATCTGTCAATTTTCATACTTTCAGGTATGAAAATCGCAGGTTTTAATATGCTGTCAAGATTGTCTATCTTTTCATTGTTTATAAGTCTGTTGAGCACTTCTTTCGTGTGTAATATGCCTGTTATATTATCAACAGTGTCTCTGTAGACCGGCAGTTTTGTATAGGGAGATTTTTTTATCTTCTGAATAATTTTTTCTACCGCCATATCAGCAGGAATGGCCGTTATATAATTTCTTGCTATCATCAACTCTCTCGCCGTTATATCCGTGATTTTTAAAGCCCTGGTAAGTCTGTTGTGTTCGTATGTTTCAATAAATCCTCCTTTATAACTCTTTGTAATAATCATTTCTATTTCTTCCGGAGAATGAATGTGTCTGTGACCGGTGAGAGGAACTTTCATCAATTTGAGAATTAATATACCGCTGCCGTTCAATATGTATATAAACCAGGAAAACAGGAATTCAGACCATTTCATAGGCATTACAGTATAAATAGCACATGGGGTCGGATACTGAAGGGCAATAGTTTTGGGTATAATCTCTCCGAATAACATCTGTGCTATTGTAAAAAACATTAACACTGCCACGACAGAGGCGGAAAGAGCCAGACTTTCCTGAAAATTGCCATATTTTATAAGAATAGATGTGACGACAGGAGTTATCTTGGACTGACTTAAAGCACCTACTATAATGCTTGAAAGTGTTATCCCAATCTGGCATATAGATATATATTGATCTGTTTTTCTGTTGTCTTCTACTATGGGGAGCATGTACATAGCAAATCTGTTTTTTTCTTCTGCCAGTTGTTTTATTTTCCATTTTTTTACTCCTACAGTGGCAAATTCTGCAAGTACATAAAAGGCATTAATAAGTATCATTAAAATGATGAGAAACACTGTTACAAGCAAAATAAATACCTCATAAAGCGTGATGCGTAATGCGTGATGCGCAGACCGGCAGCACGTGATAACCCCTTACTGAGATGAGCATAAATAATAAATATATACTTTCGTGACGTGTAACGCGTCACGCGTAACGCGTAACGCGTGACGGGAGGAAAATCTTTATTACCTGCTTATGCTCGAGTCAGTAAATACCGATTCAGATAAATCAATACCCATCTCTGAAAGGTGCCTCCTTAATATTCTTTTTAGAAGGATAAAATCCTTTATTACCTGTGTTGTTGTGCTTGTGCCAAATAAAAAAAGCGTTTTTTCGTAACTGCGTATTTTTTTTATTTCGCCCCGTTTCTTCTGGTCGAATTATTTGATTTTTTTATTTAGTTATTTCAAGCCTTTTTGTGCGACAGTTTAATTTTATACAGCTTCTTTTACTCTGATGTTTATATTGCGATGCAAAAAATATTTTTCGCATTTGCGTAAAAATCTATTGACATTTTCATGAAATTGATGTAATATGATGACATTAGATAATAAATGAAAATAAGGAGGAACAAAAAATGTTCAACACACAGTTAAATTACTGGAATGATATGTCAAATATGGTTATGGAGGCCTATAAAAATTCTCTCAGCTCCAGTCAGCAGTTTCAGGAAGGATTTGCTGCAATGCTTAAAGAAATGATGGAAGCAAATATTAAAAATACCCTGGAAGTTCAGAAAGAAATGGAAGGTCATACAAAAAAGAATGTAGATGCATATATGGATAATTTAGTAAAAATTTCCAGATTTTACTCTGATAACAGAGAAAAGGGTCTTGAAACCATGAAGGGTCTTTTTGAAAAATACAGTATAAAAAACAGCCAGTTCAGAGATGAAATGGAGAAACTCTGGAAGGAAAATTTCGATGAATTTCAGAAAAAAATGCAGGAATTTTCCGATACTTTTAAATCCAACCAGGAAAAAAGCATTGATTTTATGTTCGATACCTTTAAAAAATCTTCAAAAAATATGGAAGAATTTTCTAAAAAACTCGGTGAAATGAATAAAGCAAAATAATGAGAGGTGAATATGAGAGGTGGATGGTATGGAACATACCGGTCACCTCTCAATTTTTAATATGATTATGTCTTTTATGGAAGAAATAATGAATACACAGAAAGATATAGTTGAGAAAACTTCTGATAATGTCAGAAGATTTGTCAGATTTAACGAATTACTTTTATCCCCGCCCGACATTAAAGTCGGCCAGACCCCTTCACAGATAGTCTACAGAAAACATAAAGTCAAGTTAATAAGATATAAATCGGTAAAAGAACAGCTCTATAAAACTCCTGTTCTTATAAGTTATGCCCTTGTAAACAAACCTTATATAGTGGATTTGCTGCCGGGGAGAAGCATTGTGGAAATTCTTGTTAACAGCGGGTTTGATGTTTACCTTATAGACTGGGGCACTCCCACTGACAGTGACAGTAAAAACGGCCTTGATATTTATATAAATTTTTATCTGGACAGGATGGTTGATAAGGTAAGAGAAATAAGCGGAAGTGATAAGATAACTTTACTCGGTTACTGTATGGGGGGAACTTTTTCTTTACTTTATACTGCTCTGCATCAGGAAAAAATTAAGAATTTAATCCTTATGGCTACACCTTTTGATTGCAGTAAAGATGAAGGAATTCTTTTTAAATGGGCTAAAGAAATGCCTGTTCATGAGATTGCGGAAAAATACGGTAATTGCCCCGGATGGCTTCTGGCCTCATCTTTCCTTGCATTGAACCCCCTGGGAACTCTGGATAAGATTACAGGTTTTTTCAATGGAGTAGAAGACGATAAATTTGTGGAACTCTTTCTTGCCATGGAAAAATGGATCAATGATACAGTAGATGTTCCCGGAAGAGCCTATACTGAATTTATGACTTATTGTTTTCAGCAGAATCTTCTGCCTCAAAACCGGTTTGTCCTGGGTGATAAAAAAGTTGATCTCAAAAAGATAAAAT
>JBEHWP010000086.1:0-12935 GCA_040217665.1 Vulcanimicrobiota bacterium | reverse complement strand
AATTCCGCAGAATGAAACATCAGTATTAACTTCAAACTTAATGCCCATAGGAGAACTGAAAGGGCAGAATATTACACCGGCAAGTAATCCGGAACGTTCTATGGAAGTGACAAATTTACAGAGTAATCTTGCCGAAAAAATCACAGGGCCATCTGCTCCTTATAACATAATTACCCTTAAAGACGGAAAACAGATAAATATAGATATAGATACTGAAAGGCTCAACCAGGTATTACCGGGGATGTCAGAAGAACAAATAGCTGAAGTAAAGAAAAAAATGATAACAGGAAATAAAGATGGTCTGACAAAATTACTATCAGAAAGTGAAAGTAGCCTTCCTGAAGGTATGAAAAATATTAACCTGGAATTTGCTGACAAACCCAATCCTTTTATACCAGATAGAAACAATCCAGATATAAACTATGATACTGATAAAAAGACTCTTAATATTCCCACATGGAAGATAAATAGTCCGAAAGAAGAATTTGACAGAGCTCTTGAAGATGCAAAAGATCCTTCACTGATAGAACAGAGAAAAAAACTGTCAGAACTAGGAATCCGGTGGTCAGATCCTGCGAATCTGCTGTCAGCCAGAGAAGAAGTTGAAGTGATGAAATCCTTAGAAAATACTGCATCCAGAGTTCCACCTGATAAAAGGTCAAATGATGTGCCGATAAATATTTTACAAAGAGCAACAGTGCAGGGAGCCTTAGGAGGAATAACGGACATAAATGCAGTAGAAGGTGTATATGACGGCAGGACAAAACATATATCTATTTCAAGATTTAACGATAAAGGTGAGCCCCATTCCCTGGAATATTTAAAAGATACTGCAGTACATGAATATGGTCATTCTGTGGCAGATGTAAATAAAACTGATGTTAATAGATTTAATGAAGCTGTAACCATAACTGATTCTAATGGAAAAAATATAACAGACAGGGCAGTAGCCCTGGAAGAAAATGCTAAAAAACAGGGGCATAAACCTGATGACCTGACAGACGATAGAACTGGCACTATCTATGATAAATATGATCCTTATGTTTACTCTGAAGGTCTGAAGGATGAAAAAGGCAATGTTACTGTAGAAAAATACGCCCGTACGAACGAAGATGAACATTATGCAGAAACATTCAGAGAATATGTCAATAATCCTGAAAGGTTCAGAGGCCATATAAAAGAAATGGAAGAAAACCTTCAGACTCTTCCTGAACATTCCGAAGAATATAAATACTTGAAAGAATCTCTTGATATACAGAGAGAATCTTATAATTATTTTAAAAATCAGATCTTCGGTGGCCACGAATTCGGCAGGACGAATTAATTGTACCTTCACTGGCCATCACAGAGTCTTAAAAGATAGACCTCTGTGATGTTTTTATTATTTTACATCCGTAAATTTCATTCCGAATACTTTGAACAAAAAAGCATAAATATCACTGTATTCATCAATAATCTTCGACATAGGTTTCCCTTCTCCATGACCTGCTTTTGTTTCAATACGGAGAAGTATCGGATTATCACCTCCGTTTTTTTCCTGAAGTGTGGCGGCGAATTTTTTTGCATGAGCTGCAACAACTCTGTCATCATGATCTGCACTCATAATAAGTGCCGAAGGATATGTGACACCTTCTTTTATATTATGAAGAGGTGAATATCTGTAGAGAACATCGAAATCTTCCTTTTTATCGGAACTACCGTATTCAGGTATCCAGTAATGACCTACTGTGAATTTATGATACCGTAGCATATCAGTAAGAGGAACCTCACAGATTACTGCTCCGAACAGTTCGGGACGCTGAATCATACATGAAGCTACAAGAAGACCTCCGTTACTTCCTCCCTGAATGGCAAGTTTTTTTGAAGATGTATATTTATGTTCAATGAGATACTCCCCTGCCGCTATAAAATCGTCAAAAACATTCTGTTTATTCTGAAGCATACCGGCCTTATGCCACTCCTCTCCATATTCTCCTCCTCCCCTGATATTTGCCACAGCATAAATCCCACCTTCTTCAAGCCATAACAAAACAGGAGTTGAGAAAAAGGGCGTTTTACTGATACAAAATCCTCCATAGCCATAAAGTATGACAGGATTACTTCCGTCAAGAGGAAGACCTTTTTTACATGTAATAAAAACAGGCACATCTGTGCCGTCTTTTGATTTATAAAATATCTGTTTTGTTTCATAAGGAGAAGAATCAAATTTTATTTCAGAACTGCGGAAGAGATTTAATTTTTTTTCAGTGAAATCATAACGATATATATTTGTAGGATACAGAAAAGATGTAAAAGAAAAAAACAGTTCTTTATCATTCATCTTACCATACAAAGCTCCTATAGAGCCGGGAACAGGGAGTGATATTTCACTTATAAACGTCCCTGACATATCATATATATTTAAAAGGGAACATACATCATGCATGTATTCTATAACAAATTGATTGTTTACAGTAACAACAGATGACATATTATCGGACTGTTCCGGCACAATTATGTGCCAGTTTTTTCTGTCAGGCTTATCAAGATCAATAGAAATAATCTTACCTTTAGGAGCATCAAGATCAGTTTTAAAATAAAATTTAGAACCACTGTTATCTATAAAATCATAAGATGCATCTGCTTCATCAAGGAGTCTTATAAAATCACCATCACTGTCTGTTCTGCGATAATAAACACGATTTTTTGTAGAAGTTCCAGATGAAACATGTAAGACAAGATATTCTCCGTCATCTGTAATAAAAGGATAAAAACCCATTTCTTTACAATCAGGTCTTTCATAGACCAGTTTGTCTTCTGATTGAGGAGTATCAAGTTTATGCCAGTATACACGGTTGTATTTAGTCTCATCTTCTTTCGCCACTGTTCCGGGAGCAGGATAGCGATTATAGTAAAAGCCGGAATTATCATGTTTCCAGGCAATCCCTCCGTTTCTTGACCATTTTATAATTTCATTATAATCTTTTCCCTTATCAATATTACGGATCTTTATTTCCTTCCAGTCGCTTCCGGAAGTAGAAAGACCGTAAGCAATCAAAGTTCCGTCATTACTATAAGATACTCTGTTAATAGATACAGTGCCATCTATGCTGAATTCATTGGGATTTAAAACAACAACTGGTTCACTGTCAAGATTTTTCTGCATATAAAGAACATACTGGTTTTGAAGACCGTCATTTTTATAAAAGAAATATCTGTTTCCTTCTTTATGAGGTGCTGAATATTTCGGGTAATTCCAGAGTTCTGTAAGGCGATTTTTAATATGTTCTCTTTCACTATTAGTATTTAAATAATCAAAAGTAAGCTTATTTTCTTCCTCTACCCAGGACATTGTTTCTTTTGAATCAGGTTCTTCAAGCCAGCGATACGGGTCAGAAACCTTTGTGCCATAATAATCATCTGTTACATCATCCATTCTGGCAGAAGGATAAATAAATTTTGCACTGATGGGACAGGTCATAATTATTATGAGTATGAAAAGGAAAATTTTTTTTATTATCATTATCAGTCTCTCCTTAATTATTTAGATCGTGACGGGTGACGCGTTACTGGTGACGCCAAGATTATACCTGCATTTTTATAAAATACCTATAAAAAACATAATACCTGCAGGGAAACGTATAATTATAAAGTATAATACCATCTACAAAATAAATATGCAATAAAAACCTATGACACACAGAGAAAGAGTAATAAACACACTTAATTTCAAAGAAACTGACAGAATTCCGATGAATTTTTCCTGTACTGAAAATTTTCAAAAAAAATTCTGTATCTATTTTAATATAAAAGAAGAAAAAATAATTTCAAATCCTCTTGTAAACTCGGTAAATACCGCCATACTGGAAAAACTGAACTGTGATTTCCGGACAGTGAGCCCTGTTTATAAAGAAAATTTCCCGTTAAACCTCTTCCCTGCCGGTGAGGATCTAAAAAAAGCTGCTCTCACAGAGGTACTATCCTACAGATGGCCTGAAGCGGACATGTTCGACTACAGTACTGTTACGGAACAATGTGAAGCATATAAAGATTACTGTATCATAACAGGCAATCCCGGCACAGGCGATTTTCTCTATAAAGCAGGCTCTCTCTACGGAATGGAAGATATGTATATGGGACTGATACGACATGATCCTGTACTTCTGAAGATTTTTGAAAAAATTTCTGATTTTTATTATGAATATAACAGACGCATCTTCGAGGCGGGAAAAGGTATGATAGACATAGTTTTCTACGGAGATGACTACGGAGGTTACCAGGGCTCACTCATAGGTGAACAAACGTTCAGGGATATACTGAAACCTTACTGGGAAAAACATTTTACTCTGGCCAGAAGATACGGACTGAAAATAATGTTTCACTCATGTGGCTCTATAAAAAATTTATTACCTGTTCTTCATGAAACAGGCATAAATATAATAGATCCCATGCAAACAGATATAAAAGACAGTAACCTGGAAGAATTAAAAAACAATTTTCACGGGAAAATAGCCTTCCACGGCGGCATATGTCTTGAAAAACCTTATAAAGATACATATGAAATCAGAAAAGAAGTGAGAAGGGTTTTATCTGTTATGTCAGACAGAGGAGGTTATATTATGGCACCGACTACGATAGTTACGGAACATATCCCTGTAGAATATGTAACGGCCATGTATGAAGAAGGATTTATATGGTAAAAAACTTCTGACGGTAAATTTTATACTATTTTTCAGGAAGATTAATCTGAAAAATTTAATAAAAATTTAACAAAATTTTAACATCCATATAATTGCACCTTATGAGATAACATGTTAAAGTATAAAAGAGATTATCATGCCATAAAGAGAGGTATATTTATGAAAATTAACACCACTCCTCTGAACCTTACAGGTTTAACATATAAGGCAAAAGCGATTAAAGCGAGAGATACGGAACCTGCGGAACCGGAAAATAAAGTTACTCTATCAGGTAAAACCTTCGGGAGTGAAGAAAGTACGGAAAAAATGCCGAAACTGATAGAACTTCCTCGATGCGGAAAATATCAAAGAAGCAAAACCTTTATAATGGAAGACGGGAAAGGATCTATTATAACAGGAAATAAAAAGGCCGGTTCTTCGTCACCTGTTGCACTTGCCATGTTCGATACGGAAAAACCGGACATTTCAGAACATACCTCTTTATTGAGTAAAATAAAAAAATTCACACTTAATCTCACAGGCAGGATAACCGGTCATTTAATACCATCTACCATACTGGACAGTATCCCTGACGGGCGACAGGACAGAGATTATTCCTGCGGAGCCGTTGCACTTCAGACAGTCCTTACTTACTGGAAAGGAGAGGAATATTTCGAAGAAGAGCTTATAGAAATGCTCCATACGACAGAAAATGGTACCTTACCGGAGGATATAGTAAGAGTAGCTAAAGAGCAGGGACTTTCTGCAGAACTTAAAGAAAATATGACCATAAAAGAACTGGAAACACTGGTTAGTGAAGGAATACCTGTCATTGTAGACGGTCAGGCATGGCGTGATGATACGGATAAAGATAAGCCATGGACAGATGTATGGGAATCCGGCCACTATATGGTCGTTATAGGATTTGATAAAGAGAATGTATATTTTGAAGATCCGTCACTCTTCGGAAGCAGAGGCGTTATGACCAGGGAAGAATTCAATGACAGATGGCATGATTACGAAGGCCCCGTACCATTCAACGAAAAAACAGCCAGAGTATACAATCACACTGGTATAGTCATAAAAGGTGATAAACCATCACCGCCGCCGCAATTTGTTCATATAGATTAGTCATCCATAAATAATCCTCCTGTCATGCTTTAGATGTTACGAATTATTCCAAGTAATGACAGAGGTAAATTCGGTATCAATTAAAATTAGGTTATGAGTTTTAATCTTCATAACCCAACATCTGGAACCAAAAATCGGACATGTTTCCTTAATAAGTAACTTATTGAACAGAGAAAATCTTTTTATAAACAGGAGATTTTTATTATGAAAGATCATGAAACACCTGCTCTGAGAACAGGAGACTTTGAAGAAGAAAGGCAAAAGATCATAGAAGAATATAAAAGAGGGAATTATTTGAAAACTATAGCAGATTATGCTATGGAGGAAAAAAAGAAAGAGGAAAAAAAGAAAGAGGAGAAAGGGAACAATGAAAATAAACAATCAGCATCATGAAGGTATGCATATAGGAAAACTTTCGGAACAGAGAGAAAAAATATTAAAAGAAGTCTGTCTTGATAAAGATAAAATGGATTTATTTATGAAAGAGGACAGAGAAGAAAAAATATCTATTAAACTGGATATGAATAAGCTCAAAATTTTTAAAAGCTCCGGTTCAGAAAGAGACAGCGTACCATGTCCATCCCATAAAGAAATAAGTGTAAATTTCGGAGATATAAAAGGAACCCTTACAAGGGTAATGCAGAGATTCAATGCGAAAGATGGCAAGATAAGCAGCCTGGATATGGATGGCTATATGCTACCGGCAAATGAAGGTCATGTATCACACATGTGTCTTACATACGGCCTTTATCACAGCGTAAAAGAAAATTATCTGGAAGCAATAAAAACCTTTGTGTCAAAGATGCCATCTGCAAAATTTACTGTTCTCACTACAAATGAAGCAGACAGAGAAGAACTGAAGAGCTATATAGAAAAACTGGCAACAGAACAGGTAATTACCAATCCCGAAAGGGTTAATATAGTTAATTCCGATGAAAACCTGTCCATATGGGCCCAGGATTCGGCTCTTGTTGTCGGGAACAGGATTATAGAGCAGGACAGAATAGGTTTCCCCGGTTCAGGCGATAAAACTGTAGCAGAACATGTGGCAAAGGTAAATCCGGAGGTAAAGTATGATAAGATGGAAGGTATATATATTGACGGAGGTAATCAGCTTGCCACAAATGATAAACTTTTTGTAGGTTCAGATGCCATAGCCTTTATGGTAAAAAATATGAAATCTTATACCAAGAAATATAATAAAATAATCGGCGAGCTGAAGATAGAAGGAGCAGATAAAATCACTAAAGAAGAACTTGCAAAACTAATGCTTGACAGAACATTTCCCCATCAAAAGGTCATTATAGTAGGCTATCAGGGAGAACAGCCTGCTTTTCATATAGATATGGCTATGACACCTCTCGGCAAACCTGATCCGGAAACAGGGAAAGCAGTCATAACTGTCGGTGATCCTTCAATGGCAACATGTATCCTTACAGATATAAAGAAAAATAATCCCGAAAAATATGCCAGATATGAAGAAGAAATCAAAAAGAAAATTACCATGGCACCGGGTCACCCCCTCGATCATCTTATGAATACAGTAAACAGAGAGCCTGAACTTCAGACAAAATTTGATGCCATAGCCAGAGGGTTTGAAGAGGCAGGTTATAAAATAGAAAGGGTTCCTTATCTGGGAAGTACTTCTACAAGGGGAGTACCATGGATAACCTATAATAATTCCGTCATAGACGGTGATAATATATTTATACCAAATTTCGGTATACCGGAACTGGATGAGCCGTCAAATAATCTATATAAAAAATATGGTTATACCCCTGTACCGCTGGATATGACTGCCATAAGTTCACTTCAGGGAGCAATAAACTGTATTACAAAAGTAATTGAACGACACTACAATACCTGATTATTCTAAAACCATAGATACAAAAAAACTTACCAGAGTGATAACAGTAAACAGCCATGACCGGAGCGGTCACAACCAAATATGAAAATTAACAGACAGTAAAGCATAAGACTTCATCATTTTCATATAAATACTACAATAATAATATTTATGATACCGTCTATCTGAAAATGGACAGTTTTCAGTATGAAAATTTTCTTTTTCTTCCTCTGTTTTTTACTATATTATTTTTTCTCCTGAACTCTTTTATATCCTTACCTGTCAGCCATCCTACAGGCAGATAATCATATTTTTTATTCAGTCTCTGAGCAATATCGTTGTCAGATCTGTCTTTATTTATGTGTCTTCTTATTTCTTCGCAATTATCATTCAGGAAATCCTTCTTTCTGGCAAGGAATAACCTGAGAGGTATGACTGAACCATCGGGAAGTTGCAAGAATTCAGATAAAAGAATTTTCAAAAGTTCACATTCAGCTATACCGGTAATACTGGAAATAACAGTGTAATCCGGTTGTATTTTATATATTTTTTTCATTACGTCCGGAAGTTTTCCGCACGGGAACAGTTGTTCACTCAAAAAAGAACCCAGTTTTTTCAAATCGTCACAGTATCTTCTATAAATTTCCAGTTCATTTTTTGCTTCCTCTTTAATATTCCACGGTAATTTATGATTAAGAACAATATGTTCCGGAATATAAGGAGGAATATTAACTAAAAAATTACCGTACAGTTCTTTAATTATTATAGCAGGATATACAGGAGGTTTATGTCTGCAGCAAAAGGTTTCTCTCATTTTTTTCTTTTCTATTTTCTCAGAAACATTCTTTACAATCTCAAAAGCTTCTTTACAGTATGTTTCACTATAACCTGTCTCCCTGGAAAGACAGGAAAAATAATATTCCTTTAATATTCTGGCTATAAATTCCTCTTCTCCCTGAATAACTTTCTTCAGTATACATCCAATGGCTTTACAATTATTCTTTATTTCATCATTAAATAATATTATAAGCTCTCTGTCACGTATCAATTCTTTATTTAATTCCTTATAGGTTTTTTTGCTGTCAATAATAAGACTGAATACGGAATTGACTTTACTCAATTTTTTCTCTCCTGACAGAGACGTAACCTTCAAAGATTTTACCGCTTCTATTAGTAAATCAAAAATCTTTTTAATATTCTCTTCTTCTTCACGAGAAACAAAAAATCTACATGACAGGTCAGAAGCTATGGAAGAGAGTTTTTTATCAAGACCTTCTCTCTGTATTTTCTCAAGAAAATCTTTAAAAACACTATCATCCTGAAAATCAACTACCCTTATAATTCTATCCAGTTTTTTCAGTTTATTTACAAATTCATCTATAATTTTATCTATATCTGTTTCTAAAAGTATTCTTATTTTTCTTACAATCTCAAAAGAAGGAAATAAAAAAAAGATATTTTCAACATCGGAAATATATTTATGCACAATATCTCCAGTAGTAACAGGAAAATCTGCTTCAGGTACATTGAAGTCTCTTTTCTTTCTGCCTTTTAAAAGATTGAAAATATTATATATTTCAGCCACCATTTCAGGTGAAAATAAAACAAAAATATATGGAATATCCCTGTAGAACATCAGACTGTCTGTAATTTTATAACAGAGCAGTTTCACAGGATCAGGTATATTACAAAATTCTTCTCTCATAACTTCTTTCATATCCTGATATGTTTCACAGGGAGGTAAATGATAACAGGAGGTTTTATTACACGAGTCGGTAAGGCCTGAAGTTGAATATTCCTGAAATAGATCTTTATAAATGTCTTTTTCAAGAGCTGCTCTCATTCTCTCAACCATATAAGTAAAGTCATATCTGTTTAATATTCCGTTCATATTAATTCCTTCGCTAAAATATTGTAAAAATATTCTGCCGGTGTCAGATGGTTCAGGGAAGAATTGCCTTTATGGAAAGAAGTTTCTTCATTAACAGACGGTGAAACTTCTTTTATAAACATGTCGTTAAGAAGTGTTATAAGAGATTTATAACGTGTTTTTCCGTCATATAGATAATTATTAAACAGGTTATAAATTGAAGCAGCCATGTCTTTTTCTAAAAATGCCCTCACTTTCCTGTTCTTTCTCTCCTGCTTGTTATCTTCATATCGTTCAATCTCATATTTTACAGCTAATATCTTCTCATAAAATCTGTTCAGGCAATGAGGGATTATTCTGTTATCAATCTCTAACAGAGGTCTGTAATAAAACGGTATAACAGGAATGACATTCATAGTATTACCAAATACAGGATGAATCACCTGACATGGAAGTTTAATAAAAGCCATTTTTGTTTGAAGAGCTGTTATTCTATCTATATTATTCGTAGAGGAAGATTTATTCATGTTTTTCCTCCATTCTCCGAATATATCAGACGAATAAAGGCCATGAGCTATATCTGCAAGTTCATCACTGTACCATGACGTTCCGTATTTAACTTCCCCTGAAGACCAGAGAACAATATCTTCATCTGTAGCAATCTGAAAAACCAATCTCTTAATATCAGACGGGTATGACTGATTAAAAACTATATTATCTGTTATATTACGTTGATGTTCATCATATAATATAACCTTTACACCAAGGCCTCTTATATAATAAATAAACAATTTAATATCAGAGGGATTACAGATTTTTAATTCATCCAGCAAAAGTCCTTCACTTATATCCATATCACCCGATTTAAGAAGAGACAACTCTTTATTCATATCAATAAATAGCCGGCGAAATTCCGGCTTTTTTTCCTCTTCCGGCGGTCTTATAAAATACTGATATCCTGCCGGAACAAGTTTATGTACATCTAATTTATGTTTATATCCTGATAAATTCAACAGTTCTTCAAGTTTTTTATAGATATCACCGTTACTATTTAAAATCTCGTTAACTTCATTATTGGATGATGAAGAAAAACTAACTTTACCGGAAGGTTCTATTTTAAATCTCCCCTTTAACTTTTTTGCCACAAAACCATAGAGTGTTTCCAGAATCTGTCCCTGAGTGCATGAGGCAGAGTTGATTATTATATCAGCATATATTTTTTTTCTTCCGTCTTTATAAAAAACCATATCTTTATCGGGCAAAACCCCGGAGATAATACCATTAAAGCCATGTCTGTTCATAATCCTGTCACCTTTACAGGCACATTTTTCATCTAAAATTTCAATTTCTATCAGATTGGCCTCTTTAATGATGCCTGTTACAATACCTGAAATACCGGTAGGAACATGTTTTGATATATCTTCATAAAAGAGAGCTTTATTCGTAAAAGGACTGAATGTAAAATCTCTCATCCATTCTTTAAAATCTCCTTTTTCCCTGATAGCGGAAAGCAGAATATCTCCTTCCCGGACATATATGCCTGTTTTGATAACACCTGTTTCATCCAAATTCGTCAACTCTTCTTCTGAATAAAAAGGATTGGTACCGGTAAAAATCATACTGTCATCTACAGAAAAACTCAATTTTCCGCAAAAACGAATAGAAGTCAATTTCCTGGAGGCAGACTCGGAAATTACTGTAGGATATTCCCCATCTGAAACAAACATGCAGAAGAGATTGACTCCATTAATAAAATCTATTCCTCTTTCTTCCGGTTCAGTATATATGAGAGGTTTTTCCTTATATTTCAAAGGCATGGACTGTTTCAATGCCGGACTGAAAGCATTATATGTTAAAAATGGTATCATAAGAGGTGTAATACTGAAAATCTGTGCAGGTGAGCAATCAATATAACCGATTTCTTCCCTGTGAACCCTGAGGAACTTTCCTTTTGCTCCACGGGCAAAAACCTCTTCATTTTTGATATATTTATCATTTCTTTCCGCTCCTGAAGCTATATATTTATCCAGTTTATCCTCTTCATCAGGGGAAAGGAATATCAATTCATCAGTTATTTCATTATTATGAACCTTTAAATAAGGCGTTTCAAGAATAGCGTTTTCATTTATTCTGGCATATTCCGTAAGAGAAAAGAATCTGTCTCCTTCCATACAAACAGGACATATCCTTCCGTAAAATGAATGATGAATATTCTGTCTCTTTGTTCCGGAAATTTTTTTCTGCCATATTCTTATAGAACATTTATCATTATCTGTCAGAATATGAGACAGAGGTGATGAAATAAACAATGACCTTATTGATTGTTCAAAATATGGTAAAAATTTATCCTGAAGAAATATTATAAAGTCACTAAAACTGAGAATATGGCTTCTGAATTTCTTAAAGACATACCTGTTTTTCCTGAATTCATTCAGGACAAGGTAATGAAGATAATCTCCTATCTGAAGAACAGCATTATTGGAAAGGCAATGTCTGTCATCTTCACGAGGGTTTTTATTTACCAGTATATCAAGTAAACCCTTTATATCATCCAGAGTAAGTATGGCATTATCTGTCTGGCAATGGAGTCCATAATATGCAAACCTCCTGTTAATCTGCCATCTTCCTGATTTTCCGATAAAAAAACTCTTTAAAAATTCCTGTCTGAATTCAGATAATATCTCATCATCACGTAAGAGCTTAATTCCTTTTAAGTCATAAGGGTCCAGTAAAATAACCATGTCAGCTCTCAGGTTTTCTTTAAAAGAATTATCTTTACATATATATAAATCCTTGATTCCTGATAGGGTTTCTCTATCTATATGATATAGATCCATTATTTCTTTCTCAGATACGCCTGCAAGGAAAAGAAAAAGAGGGGTCATAAAACATATATTACCTTTAAGTTCAACACAGCCTGTATTAATAAGAATCTCATCTTTAAAGCTCTCTCTGTATTTAGAGGGAATGTTTCTAAAAAACGTGATGGCATGACCGGAAGGACATGGTCTGACAAGGGCTTCGTCTCCACTGAATATAAGCCCCGGTGACTCTACAAGATTTAAAACAAAAGCCCTTTCGGTGCCATTTATTAAAAAAATCCCTTCCTGCGTAACAGAAGGGATAGAAAAATATATAGAACCTTCATCTGAATCACCGGCCTTTATATTAATTACTGCTTCCCTGCACTCCGGTAAAAAATGTTCTGAAAGGGTTATATTAAAAAATAAATCCCTGTTATTAAAATTATTTCTGCCGTAAAAGGGGTTTTTAAATTCTTCGGAGAGAAGATCTTTAAAGGAAGAATGATGAAATTTTTCTCCATGGCCTGTCCAGAAATATTCGTAAGACTGTGTCTGATTATGATATATTAAATTATTATAACACTGTTCAGTAGAGCAAAACATAAACATTCCTTCACTCTTATTAC
>JBEHWP010000085.1:0-12944 GCA_040217665.1 Vulcanimicrobiota bacterium | reverse complement strand
ATAAATGAAATACTGGATTTCTCAACGATCGAAGCGGGAAAAATGGAATTTGATACGGTAACATTCGATCTTCGCAGAACTGTGGAAGAAATTATCGACTCCCTGGCCCTTTCTGCCTACGAGAAAGGTATTGTTTTTGCCTGTCATATTGAAGAACATGTACCTTTATATCTTAAAGGAGACCCGGGAAGACTCTGCCAGATTATATATAATCTCGTAAATAATGCCGTAAAATTCACAAAAGAAGGAGAAGTCATACTCCATATAAAACTCAAAGAAATGAAAGAAAATATGGCAGAAATTCTATTTTCCGTTACAGATACGGGAGAAGGGATTCCAGAAGCAAAAAAAGACATACTCTTTAAATCCTTCTCACAGGGAGACTCATCATCTACAAGAAGACATGGAGGCACAGGTCTCGGCCTTGCTATATGTAAAAAACTTACCGAAATGATGGGAGGTTCCATAGGATTTGAAAGTAAAGAAGGACAGGGCTCAACATTCTGGTTTACCTCTGTTTTTGAACATGACATATCAGGCAAAACACCTGAATTCCAGGATATTTCAGGTAAAAGAATCCTCATAGTAGATGATAACAGAACAAATAGATTGATTGTTTCCGAATATGTCCGTTTCTATGGATGTATTACAGATGAAGCTTCAGACGGGGAGGAAGCTCTCACGAAACTTTACATGGCGAAAGAAAAAGGAACGCCTTTTGATATTGCCATAATAGACATGGAAATGCCCGGTATGGACGGAAGAACTCTCGGAAAGAAAATAAAAGATGATCCTGTTATAGCACCCACTCTTATGATACTATTAAGTTCCATATGCCGTTACGGAGATATACTTCTTATGAAGAAAACAGGGTTTTCTTCATATCTTACAAAACCGGTAAAAAGGGAACAGGTCTATAATGCCATATGTATAGCATCAGGTCTGATGGACGAAAAGGAAGAGATGCCCGACAATGTTAAAAAGAACAATGAAAGATACAGAATACTTGTAGCAGAAGATAACAGGCAGAGCCAGGAATTACTCAGAGCCATTCTGGAAAAAGAAGGATACAGGGTGGACACAGTATCAAACGGGAAAGAAGTTCTGGAAAATCTATCTAAAATACCATATGATATTATCTTTATGGATATTGTCATGCCTGAAATGGACGGACTGGAAACAGTTATGGCCATAAGGGAAAAAGAGACTTCATCAAAGAACCATATACCTGTTATTGCCATGACTGCCTATTCGGAAAAATCTGACAGAATTGAATGTATTTCTGCGGGCATGGATTATTATATACTGAAGCCTTTTGAGGCAGAATATGTCATTAATACGGTAGAAGGCATATTAAAAGAAAAGAAATCTTTTATATCTTCATTGACGATCATTGTGGCAGAAGATAATCTCACAAATCAGGAAGTGGCAAAAAATATATTTCAAAAACTCGGATGCACCATAGATATTGTGAATAACGGCAAAGAACTCATAGAAGCACTTGAGAAGAAAAAATATGACATAGTCTTTACAGATATACAGATGCCTGAAATGGACGGTTTTGAAGCAGCTTCACTTATAAGGAAAATGGATATTCATATACCTGTTGTGGCCATGACTGCCCATGCCCTGCAGGAAGACCGTATGAAGTGTATTGATGGAGGCATGGATGATTATGTGGCAAAGCCTTTTGATTCGAAAGATATAGAGGCAGTTATAGAGAGGGTTTTTAAAGGGAAACCGCCTGTAAAGGTGAGAGCAATTGCAGACGGAGAAGAAAAGACAGGTCATATGATTTTCGATGAGAAAACTTTTCTGGAAAGATTTGATAATAAAAAAGACGTGGCAGAAAAAATCCTTTCACTGGCAATAGAAGATATAACTTCTATTATGGAAAAGTTAAAAGAATCTATTAAAGAGGAAAATTTCAAAAAAGTCAGCCGTTATGTTCATTCTCTGAAAGGAGTTTCGGCAAATATAACTGCAGAGAAGATGAGAAGAATTTCTATAGAACTGGAACTTGCCCTGGAAGAAGGGAATTATGGACATGCTGAAGATATATCGGCACAGATGGAAAAAGCATTCCTTGAGGTATGTGAAGTGACAGGCAGTAGCAGAATATGAAAAAATTCCTGTCATAGAAGATACAAAATATCTCAGGAAAAAATTATTACAAAACTGAATTTCATCCCAATCTGAGCCATTTGCAGAGAATCCATTCTTTAATTACCATCGTAATAGCCCCTGTAAATGTGGGGCCAAAGGTTGCTCCGCTATCACAGACCTTCATAAGTCCTTTTTCTACCTGATAGGACATGATTTCTCTTACTTCCTCATTGGCTTCATAAACATATTGCTTCACATCGGCATCTACAGTCATGGCAGAACCTTTTAATTCTTCTACTGCCATGAGATGATTCTGAAATAATTCCTCTGTATTTTTAATTTTTACCTTTCTCATAATAATATGAGGAGGATAGACAAAAGGTGACGAACATGAAGAATTATAGGTACATATGTTGGAACCATCTACAAATTTACTGGAAAATTCTATATGACCGCTCCTGATTTCTCCCTGAACGGCATACATGACTGAAGCTTTCACTTTTCTTTCACGATTATAAAAAAATCCCGTATAAGTGACTGCATCAGGGCTGTTAGTAACACCTTTATGTTTGTAGTAAGATATATGTGAAAATCCCAGGGAACGAAGTTCCTTCCCTGCATTCGAAAAGAAATCATTTCCTGTATAAGGAAGAGCTTCTTTTTCACATGGAATGATTTCATGTCTGTTATTTAATCTCAGGGTAAAATATACGAGAGGTATACCGAGTATTAAAGGTAAAAATAAGACTATAAATACTAATATCGATAGGATGATGATAAACAATATCATAAAACACCTTCTTTCGTGACGCGTAACGGGTAACGTGTGACTGATTAATGCTTACGCATCATACATTATATTACGACATTATTACTGACCTGAGCATAAGCATGTAATAAATATTTTCCTCCCGTCACGCGTGACGAGTAACGCGTCACGAGAAGCTTATATGTATGATTTATGCTCACCTCAGTAATTATTGGTGTTGCGTTTCAGGTTTTGGGTTTTGAATTGTTAATCTTTTTAACCCAACACCCGAACCCCATAACCCTTAACCCTTAAAAGCTGTTGTTATAAAACCGGCTGTATTATAAATATATTTAAAGATTGAAAGTAAATGTAGTATTGCCAATCTTTATTTCATCATGTTCTTTCAATTCTGTTCTCACATCAATCTTTATTCCGTTTACATAAGTCTTATTTGTGCTGCCCAGATCTTCAATAAAACATATGTTTTCCTGAACTATAACCATGGCATGACGTGACGAAACCTGAGGATCAGAGTCAAGACATATATCATTCCCCGTTGCCCTGCCTATGGATACTGTATTTCTATCAATAAAGAAAACAAGCTCTCCCCTGCCTTCTCTGTAACATACGAATTTTCCGTAAGAAAACCTTTCCCCTGAGACTCTTTTATCAGAGTAATGAATAAAAGTAAAAGTCATATTCCCGATCTTTATTTCATCACCGCTGTTTAATTCAGTCTTAACATCTATTTTCATACCATTTACATAGGTTTTATTCGTACTTCCCAGGTCTTCTACAAAATACCTCTTATTTTCCAGAGTAATAACTGCATGTCTTGAAGATACCTGAGGGTCATAATCGATATAAAGATCATTCCCCGGCGCCCTGCCTATTTTAGTAACAGTTTTATCAAGAATATAACCGGTATTCCCACTGCCTTCTCTGTAATATCTGAGTTCGCCCGGTTTCTCTCCGGCAACTGCATAAGAAGGAGCAGTTGAAAGAACTGTTTGAATGTAAGGTTCTACCAGAGGAACAGTTCCGCCTTTTACAGATTCTTCAACAGAGACACATTCCGTTAATTCCGAAGGAAGATCCATGAATTTTACCGATTCTTTCTGAAATACAGGTTCTGTTACAGGGATAGTCACTTCTTTCTGAGAGATACTTTCTGTTAATTCTACGGGAACAGTCCTGTCTTTTGCCGGTTTTTCCTGTGACATATATTCCGGCACAGAGGAGACTCTATAATCCCGGTTGGACTGAAGATTATCTGTCTGAACTTCCGCTGTCCTCTTTTGTTTCTCCTGAATTTCTCTCCTTAATTTATCAGGTATATCCAGTTCAAGGAGCCTTTTATAATATTCAAGAGATTTTTTCTTAAAACCTGATTTTTCACAGCACATGGCTATATCAAGGAGAAGTTCATGATTTTCTTTATCCAGTTCCAGTGCCTTCACATATTCCAGATTGGCATTAAAATAATCTCCCCTGTTAGCAAATTCTCTTGCTTTATATATATAATCACGAGATTTCTTCTTGCTGTGTAATTTAAAAAATTCATTTTTTATTTCCTGAATTGATTGAATTTTATTTTTCAATATAAAATCAGGTTTTTTATAATCAGTGAAACCAATGGTTTTTTTTATCTGTTCCTCGTGAGACTGCTCTTCCCGGACTTTTTGTTCAAGCAGCGTAAAAGGTTTCCCGCTGATTTTCCCTGATGCCCGTTCTGCTTCAATTTTTTCTTCACTTTCTGAAACAGCCTTTTCTTCTTTGAATTCTTTCACCTCTTCAGATACCACAGAAAATTGTTTCTCAATTTCTGAAACTGCCTGTTTTTCAGAAGGAAAAATATGAGAAAAAACCTCTCTTGATGAAACAATCTCCTGTTCCGGCAGTTTTTCCCATTGCTGTGGCTGTTTAAACCTTACTACTGTATGTTCATCATCTTCTTCAGCAGGTACCTTAAATATTTCTGAAATACTGTTTCTTAAATTTTCCGGTATATCCATATTTAATATTTTATTATAGACGTCAAAAGCTCTGGCGGGGAAGCCAAGTTTTTCAAAACATCCTGCTATAGACAGAAGAATATTGTAATTTTTATCATCAAAATCCAGAGCTTTCATATATTCGAAATTGGCGCTGAAGAAATCACCTTTAGCCTCATATTCTCTGGCCAGGGAAATATGAGAGTCCCCTTTTTTTACAGATTGAAGGTTCAGTAGTTCCTGTTTTACTTCACCTATGGACTGAAATCTGTCGTCAGGTTTAAGTTCAAGCGCTTTTGCAATAATTTTACTTAAAGCACCGGATACAGAAGGATTAAGCTCATTTACCGGCGGGAAATAGGGAGTAAAATCTCTGGGATGATGTCTGGTAAGGATATGAAATAATGTTGCTCCAAGGGCATATATATCACTTTTAGGTTCTGCTTTACCAAGCCACTGTTCAGGAGGAGCATAGCCTCCCGTCAGAAGAGCATATTGAGTAACCTGACTGGTAGAACCCTGAAAAATTTTGGCTATGCCGAAATCAATTAATTTTAACTCTCCATTGTTAGTAATCATAATATTGGAAGGTTTCATATCTCTGAATATTATAGGGTTTGGCCGTTCATGGAGATATTGGAGGACATTGCATATAGTGAGAGCCCATCCGATAACGGTATCTTCAGGGAAATAATCATGTTCTTTTAAATTCTTTATCATTTTATCTACTGTCTCACCTGATATATAATCCATTACAAGATATAATTTTTTATCTTCCACGAAAAAATCAACTATACCGGGGATATCAGGATGTTCAAGACCGGCAAGTATCTGTGCTTCTATACGGAAACTCCTCTCCACTACATCCAGAGGAATTCCTTCTGCCTGATGCATTTCCTTGACAGCCCAGTGTTTACCGGGAAGGTTAAGATCACGGCTCAGGTATACTACGCCAAATCCGCCTGAAGCAATACCATTTACTATTACATAACGATTATTTATAATTTTTCCTATAGAAGGATAGGAAACAGCTATTCTCAGGCTTCTTTCACTTTTATATTCCAGAACAAGATAAAAATAGTCATCATCCATAAAAAAGTCAAGTATGGCAGGAGAGGATGGCTTTTTATCTATTTTCATAGGCTCTTTACTCTTCTCTCTGTATTCTTCTATAACAGGTTTATAGAAGTCACCTGACGTATCTATTTTTATCTGTTTTAACAGAAGAGTAACGCCTGTGCTGACATCTTCTACAAGATAAAAAGATGTTTTTTCTCCCCCGGGAATCGTTTTTAAAATCTTATATTTGTTAAAGATTAAATCAGTCATAGTAAAATAATTTTAGCCCAATGAACATGGTATGTCAAATATTTTGCGGGAAAATTATTTCATCAAAACTGTTTCAAGCTGTATACTGACTTCATTGTATTGAAAATCATAAGACGGTCTTATTCTGAGGAATTGATTATCACCTGTATTCAGGTTGAGGCCGGTGCTTAAAGAATTTATTTTCCCTTCATCAATATTATAATTCATTTCCAGATCAATCTCGGAACCTTCAGATAAAATATAAGAGAATTGTCCTGTTAATTCATGAGTGCCCATATAATCTGCGGAAATATCATCTATCCTTGTATCATATCCCATAAATGAATAAGAAATCTGTGCTCTCAAATTTTCTGTTATGCCCATCTCAAGTCCTATATTACCGGATGTATTTACAGTTGTTGCATAATCAAAATCTGTTTCTTTAGAAAAAACAGAAGCATACAGTGAGAAGGTGTCGGAAAAAGACAGGGTCATAATACCGGTCATTTTATGACTCTCATATTCGCCCCAGTTCATTTCACCGGAACAGGAGAACTGTAACATACCGCTTTCACCGAAGGTTACAGGACTGTGAGAAAGTGATAATTTTGTTTTTTCCCCCCACAGACCTTCACAATCTCTGTTTAATCCGGCAGAAAAAGAAAAAAAAACGGGAGTACCCGGTATTGCAATCTGTTTTTGCTTCCAGAGAAAATCAAAATTGCCGGACATGTCACTGTTATCACATGTATATTCCATATCAATTCTTGACCATCCCAGATTATGATATAAACCAAAGGTACCTGCTGAATTATTGTCTCCGTCTATATTTATATCTACAGTAGACTGAGTTTTATCAGTAATATTATATACGTAATTCATAACACCTGAAAAACTGCCATCAACATTTGAAGGTTCAAGACAACACTTCATAAAAGATTTTTCTGTCAACAACTGCTTGAAATCCATAGAGATAGTTCCGTCTGTATTATTTTTAAATGTTATATTTTTCATAGACCCCGTATTCATATAAGGAAATACGTTCATAACATCGGAAAGAGAGGCTGATTTGAGAAGAAATCCTTCTTTTTTAAATCTTTGATTCTGAAAAGCATCATTATTTAAATCCAGTGGAAAACTGGGGTTAACTACTGGCCGATCAGATACGGGAGATATATTTTCTTTTATCTGATTATTTTTTATCTTCTCTTTACTCTGATAGTTATATATAAAATTCCTGTCAAAAGCTTCCGTTCTATGAAAGCAGAACATAACTATGAATATTACTGTTATGCCTCTGAAAATATTTCCGATGTGATACATTATTACCAACCTCCCCATATAAATATTTATACCATACAATAATATTATTGTCAATACAATTGTATTTTATTTTTACAAAATATTAAAAATATAATATAATATTAAATAAACATACGTAACATTCACAAAAAATCATTTGCAATTATTTTCTACAATCCTGTATTTTTTTATAATTTCTTTATTTTTACTGACTTTATAGTTAAACAGGTTCTTCTTCCTAACCCAACACCTGACACATACAAATTGAATATATTATTTTTACAGTTTTTAAAATCTGTAAAACTATAGTAATTTACAACTCTCTTTTAATAGAGCATATCTTTTCCGGAAGAGTCCGGACCGGGAAAGGTTTTAGAAATAGGTACGAAATTATCTGAAGCAGTAAATAATTACCGTTATGGAAAGAAAAAATCGGATTTAGAAATTATTTTTTATCTGTTACAATTTTTTACAATTTGAAAAATTGATGTTACAAATCTACTATATAATTCAGATAGTAAGAAACATAACAGCAACTAAAAAACTAAAAAACAAAGGAGAAATGAAAATGATTAAAGGAATAGGGAATTCAAAAGGAAATGATTATCAGGTAGCAGTAAAGATGGCAAAGACTCATAGCAAGGAACAATTAGAACAGATGTATGAAAAAGCGCAGCAGGGAAAAGACTCGGCACAGGCAGGCCAGGGCGGCCCAGGTGGCCCAGGCGGCGGATCCGGCGGACCCGGTGGACCCGGTGGCCCAGGTGGCCCCGGTAGAGGTCCGGGCGGCCCAGGTGGAGCAGGCGGTTCCCGTCAATCAGGCGAAGCTGAAGCAGGGAAAAAACCGGAAGTAGTCAAAAAAGCCCTTGAAATAAAACAGCACGATGAAACAAATATATCAGGTGATGCACAGAGTAACAATGACGGAGGAAATTCAGCCAATTTCAGTGCATTCAGTATGAACCTTCAGACATTTGCAGGCACTACAAATTAAAAATAACAGGGCCGGTCAATGACCGGCTCTGTTATTTTTTTTAAATTTTCGAAGAACAGATCTTTCTGGAGGCTACTGCAGACTTGCACTGCCCAGGCTATCATCTGCCAGCACTTTACTGGAGTAGCCAGAAATATTTCTCCTGAATGATAGCGAAGACCATATAGATTTTTCAATTTCTCACCACATCCTTCTAAATATATAGTCGGCAATTTTGAAAAAATATTTCTATTTAATGAAATTTATTTATAATTTTTTTTATTTTATCTATAAAAAATTCTCCCTGTTATGAAAGGGATAATATCTATAATCTTAATCGGATATTTTATGATATAATTATTATGACATTGTCATACCTGCTTTAATAAATAGTTATTAGTTTTTAGGTCTTAGGACTGCAAGAAAAACAACTCCGGCAAATTGTTAGAAATTTTAATATCCTCGCGTTACGCGTTACGCGTAACGCGTCACGATATAAACTGTAACTATGATGTAGTTATTTTCTGACAGATCCTTAACTATTAGCTGTTAGCGATTAGCTTTAATTATTAACTGAAAACTAATTGCTAATTGCTATTTTATTAAATGTGACATTGTCAGTTTACAAGAAAAATCTGGAGGTACAATCGCTATGACAGAACAATTATGTATAAACAGTCAGGAAATTTACTGGAGTTTCTGGGGACAACTGTGCTATATTAAAATTCAAAAATTAAGTACATTTGAAATTTTAAATTCCATCGAACATGCTCTATGTATATATTTCAACACAATGGTAGAATACCTTGATACCAGACTTGACAGTGCCATAGATAATTATCATGATACACTGGACAAAAGAGCTATCAACTATCCTGCTGCCTATGAGCTGGGTAAAGATGAATGTGTTCAATGCGGAGGATGTTGCTGGACATGGCCGTGCAGTCTCATTGAGGGAGAATCGGAAAAAATAGCTGAATATCTACATATGTCCGTTACAGCCTTTTTAGAAAACTATACTGTAATAAACAATGGCGCAAGAACAATAAGGCGCCATGAATGGGAAGACATTGCCAATGAAGTTTTATGCGGTGAAAGATTATATGATATCAACACACCATGTGTATTTTTTGATGATTCCAGCAGAAATTGTAAAATTCACAAGGTAAAACCTCTTGAAGGTAAAGCATGTAAATGCTGGGAAGAGGAAAAAGCCTTCAGGCATGGAGTAAACATGGTAAAGGAAAAATACAGTAAAAAGATGAAACATTTACTTGCTGCAATCGACTCGGAAACAAATATGTAAATTACTCAGGAATAGAATTTTATTAATTGTCTCTTTCCTTGTGTCACGTGTTACGCGTAACGATTTAATATATTTGAGACATTTATTTAATTTTCATTCCTTATTACATAAAAATTTATTTCAGATTGGAAAAACCTGCTATTTTATCTGCAGTTCCAAGTAATACAAGGAGGTCATTCTCCTTCAAAACGGTATTTCCATCAGGATTTTCTATTATCTGAGAGTCTCTCTGAACTGCCAGCAGGGTAATCTCATATTTCTTTCTCAAATCAATTTCCAATAAAGACTTACCTGTTATAGAAGATATATTACCGATACGAAGGGTCGTAATTTCTATAGCAGGTATATGAGTTAAATCCTGAATAGTAATGCCTGTGTCAGTATTACGAAACATCTTATATCTGTCATCTCTGCAACGAGAAATTATTTCTTCAATTTCATTTGATGGTATAAAATATTTCTTTAACACCCTGGTAAATATTTCAATAGATGTTTCAAATTCTTCTGCAATAACCTCATCTGCACCGAGTTTATAAAGTGAATCCATATCCATAACAAATCTGGTTCTTACAATAATATATATACTTTTATTCAATCTTCTGACAGTTTCCGTAATTCTGAGTGTTGAAGGAGGATCGTTTATGCCTATGGTAACAATCCTGGCTTTCTCAATATTAAAATGTTGAAGAACCGTATCGTAAGCGGCATCTCCGTAAAAAATCGGTTCACCTTTTGCTCTCTCTTTTTTCACAGTATCAGGATTTAATTCTATAATCACATAAGGAATACCGGTAACTTTACATGCACAGGCCAGATTTCTTCCGTTGACTCCATAACCTATTATAATTACGTGATTTTCCATGATATTTTTTTTATCAGGTTCTTCACCTTCTTCTTCAGACAAAAAGGCTGTTTTCATTCTTACAGGAATCTTCAGGGCAACATATGACAGAGGTTTCGAAAGGAGTATTATAAATGTAGTAAGAGCCATAGTAAGAACCGATACGGAAATAAATATCTGATATGTATAATCTGAAAGTAATCCGAAAGTAATACCTGTTCTGGATAATATAAAGGAAAACTCTCCTATTTGAGCCAGTGCAAGGCCAGATAAAATAACTGTACGAAAATGATAGCCAAGTAAAGCAGCAGAAAAACCTGCAATAATACATTTTACCAGAATTATAACAATTGTTATGAAGATAATAATCCAGAAATTGTTATAAATAAAAGCTGTATTTATGAGCATACCTATAGAGATAAAGAAAAAGCTCATAAATAAATCTCTCAGAGGCAAAATACTGGCCATGGTCTGATGACCGTATCCTGATTCAGATATGATTATTCCTGCAAGGAACGCTCCCAGTGCAAGAGAAAGGCCGGCACTGTAAGTTATCCAGGCCTGTCCGAAACATATTGAGACAACAGTTAACATAAAGAGTTCTTTACTTCTGGTTCTTGTTACTTTATATAAAAGATATGGAACTATCCATTTCGCACCTGTTATTACAAGGACAATAATACCTGTTATTTTTGCCAGGATAAAAACAACTGAAGTATCTGTTGCAATAGTGTTCCCTCCCAGAATAGGAGTAAATAGCATCATGGGAACTATAATAATATCCTGAAATATCAATATGGCAAGAGACACTCTTCCATAGGGGCTGTCCATTTCCCCTCTTCCCTGAATAATTTTCAACACAATAGCCGTACTGCTGAGCGATACAAGGAACCCTGCAAAAATAGCTTTACCCGGTTGATAACCGAATAATGTCAGGATAAAAAAAGTAAACAGGACAGTAAAAATTACCTGAAGAGATCCTCCAATAAGGGCAGGTTTTTTAAACTTCATCAGATGAGCTATAGAAAACTCTATACCAATAGTAAACAGTAAAAGAATAACACCTGTCTCTGCAAGAATTTCGACTTCATGAACTGACTTTATAAGACCAAGGCTATAAGGGCCTGCTATGGCTCCTGTAATAAAAAAACCGATTATACCCGGAATTTTCAGTTTAAAACATATACATAACGTAATAACAGAAAGAATTAAGATAATGATCATCTCATCAAATAAAGATACACTCATAAAAACCTCCGGAATATTAAGAAAACTATCAGAGGATCTGTTCTGACAGTTTAAAAGTCATTTATATGTTATATGAGAAAGGTACGGTTGAAGTTCCTGAAAAAATTACAAATTCTGCAGCATCCCGTACTTCACTGAAAATATTTTTCAGAAGGTTCTGTTACAGTATGGCTTTCTCTTTCCATCCAGTGAGATGTTTCTTCTCCAACAAATCCTCCAATCAGACCCAGTGTCGGCAGAGCTACTACGGCAGGCAGAACGAGACTTCCCAGAGCTGTTCCCAGAGCAATTCCTGCAATACCTGACATGATATGCCAGCCTTTCATTTCACTGAATTTCTTTATGGCATTTTTTATAAAAGATCCTTTTTTTTCTTCAGGAGGGAAAAGAGTTTTATCAGGTTCTGTCATAACAGGGCCGGAATCATCTATAATACTTTTAGAACCAAGGACAAAACTTCCCATTTTAGGAAGGCTTGCCTGAGGGCTATGTAATACTCCCGGTATAAGCCATTCTTTTATCTGCTGCTCCTCTGGCAGAACAGAATTTAAAAGTTTCAGTTGATTTGAATAACAGCTATTCCTTGTCGTATGATATGATTCGTTGCTTAAATCTTTTAATGATTCATCTATACTGTTCTTTAAAAATTCTTTCTTCTGGTCAGGAGTCAGGTTAAGTTTATATCTTATAAGCTTACGGCCTTCTCTTCTGCAGGTTTTCTGCACTACATCTTTCCAGGAGCCAAGCTGATAAACACTTTTATACTCATCTTTTTTCATGCCATGGACAGGATTGTAGGTCTGTCCTTCTTTAAGCCTTGCTTCAAAAGAAACGACCAGTCCATTCTGAGTTTCTCCGTCAGATGTTTGCACACCATGACCTTCTTCAAATTCAAAATATGCCAGTGTATGACCTGCAATCCATTCAGGGCTGAATGGTTTTACAACAAAATAAACATCTTTTACTTTAGACGGGTCTACAGATACCTCTTTAAATACGGGATCCCATTTTTCCTTCTCTTCTGCTTCTTTAAAGCCCCATCTTACATTTCCCATATGAATTTTTCCATCTTCCGTTGTGCCGAGATATGTTGCAGGACGCTGATCCTTACGCCA
>JBEHWP010000084.1:0-12985 GCA_040217665.1 Vulcanimicrobiota bacterium | reverse complement strand
TCTGCCGGTATAGAGCATAAATTATGTGATGCAGAAAAGGCTGTTCTTATGATGGGAGGAAAATTTACAGGTTCTCTCTGGTTGATCAATGCTTTTAAGGCAGATATTACTCCTTCTGTATATTCTTATCTGAAAGATAATATGACCGGCTATGCACCATGTCCTGACAGACAGTTTAAATCATTAATAAAACCTTTGCTTTTCTGTACTCCTGATGAATAATTTTGGTCAGCTTATGTTTATTCAGTAACATTTAATGCTATCTGTTATTGGTCGTATTTTGCTATTTTCTTCTCACGTATATAAAAAATCTTTTTATCACCTTGACTTTCTATGCCCAACTTCTTATACTTAGAAATAATCTAATTTTTGTATTTATAGAAAGGAAGTAATTATGGAAAAATTAACTGAGTATCCTTACACATTCAAAGTTGCCGGTGAAACTGTAGAAGTTCATAAGAGTATGGTAAGAAAGATTACCACTGAAGGAATAGAGCAGAAGGTATCTTTAGACGGTTCCGTAATAGGTGTTTCTTATTCGGATGAAAATAATGATTATGTTATAGCCATTCAGTACCCTGTAGGAATTTATATGATTACTAAAAAATATGGCTGGTTAGGGCCTTTCGATAGTGCAGAAGAAATTTCTTATGACGTAGAATCAGGGATTCCTGTACTTAAAGGCAAAAGAGAAGGTAAACCGGGACTTTATCAGTTATAAGTCAGGTATATAGAAAACAGGCAAAAGGCAGGATACGCACTTTGCCTGTTTTCTGATTGACTATCAATAAAGGAGATACATAAAATGCCATTTAATCTTAAAGGTAGAAATCTCATTACGCTCAATGATTACACTCCTCAGGAAATAAATTTTCTTATTGATCTTGCAGCAAAATTAAAAGCAGATAAATATGCCGGCATATACGGCAGAAACCTGGAAAATAAGAATATTGCCCTTATATTCGAAAAACCTTCTACCCGTACAAGATGTGCTTTTGTTGTCGCCTGTGTGGATGAAGGCGCCCATCCTGAATATCTTGGAAAAGATGATCTTCAGTTCGGTAAAAAAGAAACAGTGAAAGACAGTGCCAGAGTTCTTGGCCGCATGTTTGACGGAATCCAGTTCCGTGGTTTTAAACACAGTACTGTTGAAATTCTTGGCAAATATTCAGGTGTTCCTGTATGGAACGGCCTTACGGATTTATTTCATCCGACCCAGGTGCTGGCAGATTTCCTTACAGTTAAGGAAAATTTTTCAACCTTAAAAGGGCTTACCTTTGCATTCTGCGGAGACGGGAGAAACAATGTGGCAAATTCCCTTCTTATAGGAGCTGCAAAATGTGGAATGGATTTCAGAATTGTAGCACCAAAAGAACTTTATCCTGATAAAGTTCTTGTTGATCTGGCAAAGGAATTTGCAAAAGATAGTGGAGCAAAAATTTCCCTGTACAGTGATGTAAGCAAAGGAGTAAAAGATGCCCATGTAATTTATACAGATGTATGGGCATCCATGGGAGAAGAAGATAAAATACTTGAACGTATAAAACTCTTGAAACCCTATCAGGTAACTATGGATATGATAAATAAAGCAGATAAAGATGTAATTTTCCTCCACTGTTTACCTGCATTTCATAATACAGATACTGATCTTTCCGCAAAATACCCTGATATATGTGAGGTTACGGAAGAAGTATTTGAAAGCAAATATAACAAATCCCTTGATGAGGCGGAAAACAGGGTTCATACTATAAAAGCTGTCATGGTTGCCACACTGGGGAAATGAAATTATTGTAACCGGTAACAGGTAAATAGATGTAAATGTTCACCATTTACCTGTTATCCCGGTTCTGAAACACATAAGGCAATTTATATAGAAAAAATACTTCCTTTGTTTACTGACCTGAGCATAAGCATTTAATAACTGTTTTCCTCCCGTCACGATTAACGCGCAATGTCATTAAGAATAAGAAAATTCTGCACAGTTTCCTCTCCCCATCAGTGAGAGGTCAGGAGAGGGGCGAAAGGTTAATTTCAATTCTCAACCTTCAACCCTCAACTTTAAACAACTCGCCAGTAGGGCATTAAGTTCTTAGAGACTATCCGAAAAGTAGAGAGTCATCTTTCACGGACTCTGCTTGAACAGATCTAAAAGGACTTTTCGGACAGGTTCTTAATAAACCGGTGTGAAAAAATGGGATTGTTTGAATTTTTTACTGCTATTTTTGAAATTTTTGAGCCAGATATAAGGAAAATGTTATTCAGAAATGATATAAACGGACTTATAAAGGCTCTCAGTTACAGAAAGAGCAGAGTCAGAGAAAATGCTGCATGGGCTCTCGGAAAATCAGGTGACACCAGAGCAGTAGAGCCTCTTATAAAAGTATTAAATGACACTGATATATATGTTCAATATCAGGCAATGGAATCTCTTGTGAAAATAGGAGAGGCTTCTGCAGAACCACTGATAAAATCTTTAATACATGAAGATCCTCTTATAAGGAGCAGATCTGCTGCGGCTCTCGGTAATATAGGCACAGGACAGGCAATAGAACCTCTTATTGCAGCTTTAAATGACAGAGATGTCTCTGTAAGGAGAGAATCTGCAGAAGCTCTCGGAAGATTAAAAGATAAAAAATCTGCCGAGCCTCTATATAAAGTTCTTGAAGATGAAGACAATGATGTCAGGCGAAGCGCAGCTATATCTCTGGGAATAATGGGTGATAAGAGGTCTGTCGCCCCCCTTGTTGAAGCCCTCTCTGATAAAGACTGGTACCGGAGGCATAAAGCAGCAGAAATTCTGGGAGACCTGAGAGATAACAGAGCAGTAAAACCTCTTATAAAAGCTCTGTGTGATCAGGATTGGACTGTTTGCTGCTCCTGTGCAAAAGCACTGGGAAAATTAAGGGATGTAAATTCAGTGGACTCTCTTATGCGATCATTAAAATCAGAATACAGATCTGTCAGAAGGGATGCTGCAGAGGCTCTTGGTGAAATAGGTAATAAAGGTGCCCTTGAAGCTCTTCAGGAAGCTTTGAACGATAAAGTCTGGATTGTAAGAGATAAAGCAAAAGAAGCCATAAAAAAAATAGGCTCTTAAAATGCTAGGAACAATTAAGAGCTATTTAAAGCTATTATAAATTTCCTTTTAATCTGACATTACATGTGACACATTCCAGAGGACTGTTGTCTTCTGTCAGAGTCGCAGGAGATGCACATTTTTTGCAAAAAAGTTTCCTGCATACAGGGCAGTATCCGTAATCTTTTGCCTCTATAACGATTGTACTTTTTGACATGATAATAAGCTTTCCGCACTTTGAGCATGTCCCTTTTTTAGTATTTTCCGAAAATAAACCCATAATACTATCCAGTATACCCATTGATAAGCTCCCTTCCAATTTTTAGCAATATTATAATATTTATATGAGTTTTTACAAAATATATTATATTTTCTATAACTTACGTGGATATTATATAATAAAGGTTTGTAAAGAACAATGGGTATTTCTTTATTTTACAAAAAAAATTTATAAATATAAATCACTCCGGGAATGTTGCTTCATATCATTTTTTCATAAATTTCTTACAATCTGAAACTTTCTTTTTCACTTCTTCATTACCGGGATTTATGTTTAAATATTTTTCAAAATATTCTATTGCTTCTTTATATTTTCCTGTAGAACTGGCATTGATACCGGCGTAATAGAAATATTTATCATTGGGGTTCCGATTTACTTCTATACTTTTTTTGAAATGGAGGAAAGCTTCTTCCTTACGTCCTGTCTCCTCAAGGGCTTTGGCATACCAGTAATGTCCTGTAGATTTACTTCCGCGCGGAGTAAGGTCGAGTCCTTTCTTTACAATGGCCAGACCCTTTTCTTTTTCACCGTGGTTTATATACCAGAACCCCAGGTTGATATGGGCAAGGTAATAACGGGGGTATTTTTTCACAGTTTTTTCATAATAATATTTTGCTTTGTTACTATCGACCTTCAGATAGGCCACACCGAGATTCAGATATCCTATTTCATTTGTTCCGTATTTTACACTCTGGCTGTTAAAACTTATAGCATCTTTCCAGTGAGTGTTCATAACATAACTTGTTATACAGAAATAAAGCGATATTACTGTAACAATGGAAACTGCAATTTTACGATTTTTTACATAACGGAATACAAGTAATGAGACAACCAGTGTCAGATAGGGAAGGGAAGGATACATCCATCTGTCTGCTATATATTGAAAAAGCGGAAAAATTGATGATGAAGGTATGAACATAGTCCAGTAGGCAGCTATAGAGAAAGACAGAAGAGGCAATTTTTTTCTCATATGCCATGCTGCAATAATAGTAAAAACAATAAAAATAAATCCGATAATCATCTTAATATCAGCCGGTGATGTTACCACTTCACAGTCAGGAAGTCCTCTTACAGGGAAGGGATAGATGAAATTTCTGAGATAATAAAAAAGATGCATTTTAAACTGTGTCATAAGGTAATAGAGTCTCTCTTTCGGTGATGTTCCCATATAGGCGGCAGTTGTACCGTAAATTATCGTGCCGAACCTTACATAGAGCCATACAAAAAGGACTGATAGCTGAAAAGCCAGAACTCTGGCCCATGTTTTCCACGAACGAATACTGCTTTTTGCCATGATAAGTTCAAATTCCAGTATTAAAAAAGGCACTATTAAAACCATTATTTTTGATAAAAGGGCAAGAAGAAAAAAGAATATTACTGCTGCCCATTTAAGAGGTGTTTCTTTAGATTTTCTCATTTTTGTATAAATATAGAGACTCAATGCCAGAAAAGCCTGCATCATAATATTATCTCTTCCGCAGATATAATTTACACAGAAACCTGATATGGGATGTATTGAGAACAGTAATACTCCGAAAAATGATATGACTCTGTAAAAGGATTTATTCTCAGAATTTTCACTGTTAAATGTCAGAAGTTCGAGAAAGAAAAGATAGAGGAAAATTGATGCTCCTATATGGAAAAATAAGTTGTACATATGGTATCCCACAACATTATATCCCCATACCGCATAGGTAAGAGACAGGCTCAGCGGGAGGAGGGGCCTGTAACTTATATTGCCGGGCAATGTTCCTATTGTAGAAGGGTCTGTGAAATGTCGCCATACCGGATGTATATGCCTTATGGCAGGATTATTTACTACAGTATGAAAATCATCCAACTGATAGGCATTATGAAAACTATTGCTGAAGACTATAATAGAGATAAGATATATATAAACTATATGTGTAACAGGAGAATAAAAAAGAAAATTTTTCATATCTTTGAGAGTGTTATTTTTTCTATTGTTTTAACTTTATCCTCTTTATATTCTACAATATCAAGATTTTTAACTGTTCCCATAATAGCAAAATTTTCCTGATTTAATCTGTCTGCAAGAGATTTACAGGTTTCAGGTGATATAGAATTACCTGCACCTATATGAGGTATAAATGGAATATCAAGCCTGAGTTCAGGCAAAAGTAAACCTGTATAGAACCTGTCATGAAGTTTTACAATATGACTGTACCCTTCATCGGGAACGAGAAAAACATGACTGTATTCATTAAAAGAATCCTTTACTATAACTGCGCATCTAATTATAAAACTAAATGTTTTAATATTTTCTGACATATTCTTTATATGTTTGATGAACATGTCCGGTTCCATATTGAAAACAGGAAATACTATTGTGAAGTGGGGACTGGCAACCTTATAATAAAGTTTATCATGTTCTTTTCTGATTTTCTGGATCCATTCAAAATCTTTTTCTGATATTTCCGGATATGAAAGTACAAGAAGTGACATAAAATAACTCCTTAGATTATTGGGTGTTGAAAAGATTTTTTATTGCCGTCATATTTTAACAAAATTTGATTGATATTTCAATGAATATATCTCTGTGGTATAATAATTATAATTACTGATTACAGTCAGGATTAATTATGTCTTTCCGTTATTTATCAAATTTTTATATAAATTTTTAAGAGAAGGATTTTGTCATTAAGATGGGAAGTATCTTTATGGAGGTGAATATAAATTTTCAATAAAAAATTATTTTTAATATTTTTATCAATACTGGCTTTCAATAACCCATGTTTTGCTCTGGAGAAAACAGTTACTCCTTCTGGAAGTCTTCCTTATTTTTTTCTTATGGCTTTTCTTGGAGGGCTTATACTCAATCTCATGCCATGTGTATTACCTGTTGTTTCATTAAAAGTATTCAGTCTTATGAAATCTGCCGGTGAAGAAAAGGGAAGAATTTTAAAAGCAGGTCTTTCATTTACGGCAGGTGTTCTTTTTTCCTTTTCAGTCCTTGCTATGGTTGTGGTAATTCTTAAATCCATAGGTCAGTCTGTAGGATGGGGATTTCAGTTCCAGAGCCCTTATTTTGTCTTCTCTCTTGCTCTTGTAGTATATGTATTCAGCCTTTCTCTTTTTGATCTCTTTGAAATATCTCCCCCTTCTGCAGAAAAAATAGATAAGCTGGCACAGAAAGAGGGTTTTATAGGAGCTTTTTTTGAAGGAATTCTGGCAGTATTGCTTGCCACACCATGTTCAGCTCCATTCCTTGGAACTGCTCTCGGGTTTGCCTTTATCCAGCCGGGGTGGATTATTTTCACTGTTTTTATTTTTATAGGACTGGGGCTTTCTACTCCGTATCTTTTATTTACTGCAAATCCTGAATTAATGTCTTTACTGCCCAGGCCGGGGAACTGGATGCTGAAATTGAGAGGTGCTATGGGGTTTCTACTTATGGGTACTGTTTGCTGGCTTTTATGGGTTCTCGGTAAACTGCTTAATTCTGATGCAGTAGTTTCCACTGTTGTATTTTTCCTTTTTATTGCTATATCCCTCTGGGTTTTAGGCTTTATTGAATATAAAACTTCAACCTTCAGGAGATGGATTGTTCGCTTTATATCACTGGTTCTTATTATAGCCGGTTTCTGGACTTCTTATATGTGGCTTTATCCACTGAAAAATCTTTCAGTTGAGTCTTCTGGCAGTCAGTTAAATATACCGGGAGAAGTAATAAATGGCGTATCGTGGAAAAAATATACAGAAGAAGCCTTCACTGCTGCCAGAAAAACAGGCAAAATAATATTCCTTGATGCCTCTGCCGACTGGTGCCTTACATGTAAGACAAATGAAAATACTGTTCTCTATACCGATAAAGTCAGTGAAAGATTCAAAAAAGATGATATTATAGTCTTTAAAGCAGATAATACAAAAAGATCAAAAGAAGTAATGAAACTCATAAAATCCCTTGGTAAATCTGCTGTCCCTGTTTATGCAATTTACCCGCCGGGAGAAAATTCTGAACCGGAAATTTTACCTGAAGTCATTACCATTCAGATGGTTCTTGATGCAGTGGACAGGGCATCAGGACATAAATAGTTACCGGGGTAAGCAAATACATATATGCTTTCGTGACGCGTAACGCATAACGCGTGACGGGAGGAACGCCTTTATTACATGCTTATGTTCAGGTCAGTAAGATATTGATTGGTAAACGGTGATGGCTGAAACGTGAATAATGAATAAATTAAATCTCTTATATAAAATATTTAATTATAAAGTTTCCCGATATTTTTCTGTCACTCCCTTACTCCCTGTGAATCTTACCATAAGCCTGCTTTATAGCTGTAATTCACGGTGCCTTACCTGTAATATATGGAGAAAATACTGTGAACCCATGTCGGCTGAAGAATATGAAAAAATCTTTCAAAATATCGGCAGAGGAGTCCTCTGGGGTACTTTCAGCGGAGGAGAACCTTTTCTCAGGGACGATCTTGCAGAGATATGTTCTTCTTTTTATTCTATATGCAGGCCTTCTTTTATTAATATTCCTACAAACGGTCTTCTTTATGAAAAAATTCCTCCTGCAGTGGAAAAGATAGCAAACATATGCCATAAATCCAATGTGATAATAAATGTTTCACTGGATCACTGGCAGGAAGAACATGATAAAATAAGGCAGGTTCCTGGAAATTTTCAGAAAACCCTTAAGACCTATCAGGCATTGAAGGAACTATCACTGAAAAATCTGACAGTTGGAATTCATACAGTAATATCCAGATATAATGTTAGAGATTTTAGAGAAATCTATAAAAAACTCACATCTCTTGAACCGGATTCCTATATAGTTGAAATGGCTGAAGAGAGGGAAGAGCTTTCGACAAAAGGAAGTGATATAAGTCCTTCTCCTGAGGATTACGGAGATGCAGTTTATTTTTTGCTTGAAGAGATAAATAAGAAAAAATTTGCCAGAGTATCCCGCCTTACCCAGGCTTTCCGAAGGGTTTATTATGAACTTTCAAAAGATACATTATATAAAGAAAAACAGATAATCCCATGTTACTCAGCTCTTATTTCTGCCCAGATTTCTCCTGACGGCCATGTATGGCCATGCTGTGTCAGAGGAGATTCTATGGGAAATCTCAGGGAAAATGGTTATGATTTTAGAAAAATCTGGGCAGGAGATAAAGCAAAGACTATCAGAAAGAGTATAAAAGCAGGAGAATGTTACTGCCCTCTTGCAAACGCTGCCTATACCAATATTCTCTGTGATCCCTTTTCAATGTTTAAAGTGTTATATTCTCTGGCAACTTAGAGCCTATCCGAAAAGTCGCCCCATACCTTTCCACAGCCAGGCTCTTCCGAAAAATCTATAATCCTCCTGAAAGAGAACCTGTTTTTACAGACATTTACTATTTTGCGTCCATTTAATTTACAACTGGCTGTTAATACGGTATATATTTTTCTCCATAACCTGGCAGTGGAAAGGATGAGAAAATAAATATTACTTTTCGGATAGGCTCTTAGTAGGATTTATATGAAAATGATGAAGTCTTAGGCGTCACAGTCTATTCATTTTCATATCTGGTTGTGGCCGATCCGGTCATGCCTGTTAGTGAAAAGTTAAACATGTGACAACTGTTGACGTAAATAAGGTTTTTCTATATAATAATCTCCAGTATAAAGTTTCAATAATTCAGGAAAAATCCAGAATGACCTATTCAACAGAACAGATATTGATAGCTTTCAGTTTTACTCTTTTTGCCGGCCTCTGTACCGGTATAGGGAGTGCTATAGCTTTATTTGCCAGAAAAACAAATTACCGTTTTCTTGCCATATCTCTGGGTTTTTCAGCAGGGGTTATGCTTTATGTTTCTTTTACTGAAATTCTGTCAAAAACAGACACTACTTTTACCGGTTTATACGGTTCTCCTCTTGGCTCCTGGTTTGCTTCTGCCTCTTTTTTCCTTGGAATAATTATTATAGGTCTTATAGATTTTTTTGTGCCTGATAGAGAAAATCCTCATGAAGCACCAAGTATAGACACACTCAGTCAGATGAAAAAAGACAGTGACCCGGAAGATAATGAGGATACAGTAAAGATTAACGGCAAACTTATGAGAATGGGACTTTTTGCCGCTCTTGCCATAGGCATTCACAATTTTCCGGAAGGGATTGCTACATTTTTTGCAGCTCTTCAGGATCCTGCTCTTGGAATACCCATTACAGTGGCCATTGCACTCCATAATATTCCTGAAGGTATAAGTGTTTCCGTACCTGTTTATTATGCTACAGGGAGCAGAAGAAAAGCCTTTATCATTTCCTTTCTTTCCGGTGTTTCAGAACCTGTTGGAGCCATAATTGGTTATCTTGTTTTAAGTACTTTTTTCACTCCTGCAGTTATGGGGCTTTTATTTGGAATAGTCGCAGGAATTATGGTATATATTTCAATAGATGAACTTCTCCCTACTGCAAGAGAATATGGTAAAAACCATGAAGTTCTTTACGGCATAGTTTCGGGAATGGCAGTCATGTCAATTAGCCTTTTATTGTTCAAGTAAATCAGTGCATGTCCCCATGTCAGTAGTAGAGAATTCTGATTTTTAAAAAATCCCTGTTCCCTTACCCGGCAAACGGAACCATCATCAATTAACAGGTTTATGAAATCAATTGCAATTTCCAGCAAAAGTGAATCTACATGTCGTGAAAAACACTACCCTCATGCTACGGAAATATAACAGCCAGATCTATTTCCAGTTCATTATTGAATATACCTACTTTTATTTTATCGTCTCCTGCATATATGTCAGGAAATTTATATTTTCCATCTTCACCGAGTCTGTATAAATCTACCTTTTTATATACAGGATCTGCTATCCAGTATTCCTTTACACCGAATTTTTGATACAGTTTTCTTTTATCCTTTGTATCTCTTTTTGCAGACGATGGTGACAATATCTCTATAATGAGATCGGGAGCTCCGAAGCAGCCTTTTTTTGTTATTTTATTCTTATCGCATATGACTGTTATATCCGGTTGAACTATATTGGATGCAGTTTCAAATGTTTCTCCTTCTTCCGGCAGTATTACATCAAAAGGGGGATGATAAACCCTGCATGTTTTACCTCTCAGGTAATTGCCAAATTCCAGATACAGTTCACATGATGTATCCTGGTGGATGTCACTTGCACCGGGTGCCATATTATAAACTTCTCCATGAATTATTTCCCATCTCTCTTCATCAGGCCATAAGGCATAATCAGTGTATGTATAAAATTTTTTTTCTCTTTTTAATGCCTCTGCCATAAAGTTCACGCTCCATAATTTAAAAGTATAATTTCCACATTTAATGTCGTAAAATATAGTGTATTTCATAACTTATTAGAATTTAAATAATTCGTGATGCGTAATGCGTAATGCGTAATAGGTTATTACCCTTTCGCATCACGCATCACGCTTTACGCATTACGAGATCATTAATTATGGATTGTTATGAAATTAACTATAAAGCTTTAGTTGAAAACTATGTAGAAGCAATTTATCTAAATAATTTATCTGAATCTATCATATCATTTAGCTCTATTTCAGGCAATATATAAAAAGAACTTGACAGAATTAATTTTTTATGATATGTTCATTAAAATTAGTTAGATATTCTAAATGTTTTAAAAGCTAAATATTTTAAAAGCTAATGAAAACATAGAGGTTTCTCTTATGTATGTTTAGATAAAGAAGAGATTTATATTTATGAACCTCCCGGCAGGAATTTCAGGGAAGCTGTCATGTATTAATTTACGATATGAGAAGAGGCGAAATTATATGGAAGAATCAAAGAAATATCTGGCTGAAGAAATAATTACGACCATAGCACTCGGTCACGATAAACTACAAAAAATACTCTTAAAAAGCCTTGCCGTAAGTGCCAGTAATTTAAAGAATATGAGTCTATCACAATTAAATGTTTTGCTCTTTTTAGAAGCCCGTGACCATGTCAGAATGAAAGATATAGGGGAAAAACTCTGTATTAAACCCAGTTCAGTTACCAATCTGGTTGATAGACTCATAAGGGCAGGACTGGTAGAACGTTCCTTTGATCCTGAAGACAGAAGAGTAGTAGAAGTGAGTCTGTCTGAAGACGGTAAAAGATTGATTGAAGACGTTAGAAAGATCGACAGAAAACACTGGGAAAAAGTGATTGGAAAAATAGATGAAGTAGAATATGAGGAAATATTGAGGGTTATCAAAAAATTCGATGATGCTTTACGTGAAATCATAATAGAATATGAAGGGGATAAAAATGGCAATTATTCAAATGATGGTTGATTTTGAGTTTCTGCTATGTTTTGTGTAAGATTACAGCCAGGTAAGACTTTATCAGAATTTACATAAAATTTATTATAAAAAAATCGTCCTCTTTACTGAAAACAGAAAAAGGACAATATACATAAATCGTTCATATTATATCAAAAAAAGAATTTTTTTACAGTACCTTATTACCTTTTAAAGTCATTGATAAGATTAAAAAACAAAGAGGGTTAATTTTTATGTATAATCTTAAAAAAGTATCGGTCATTACTATGTTCTTTTTACTGTTGACATCTCTAAAGGTTTTCCCTCAGGAAGAGATTGTAAAATATACCATTGAAGAGACTATAAATACTGCCGTAAAAAACAGCCTTGAACTCTCAGGTATCCGTCAGGAGATAATGGCATCTGACGCAAGAATTTCTCAGGCAGAAACAGGGAAATACCCTGGGGTTAGTTCAAATATTTTCTATTCCAGAGTATATAATCTCCCTTCTTTCACCATGGGAGATACGGAACTTGCCCTGGGAGAGCCTGACCAGGCACAGGTTTCTCTGAGTTTTAATTACCCCATTTATGACGGAGATCTTACGTCAAATCTTACAGAACAAACAATTCTCTTAAAAGAAAGTGTAATCTTTGAGAGAGATGCAGTAAAACAGGATGTCATTTTTAAAGTAATAGAAGGTGATTATAATGTTTTGAAAGCGCAGGCTATGTATGGCGTGGCTGAGAAAAATCTGGATACGGCACAGGAACAACTGAAAAGAACTCAGGCTTTTTACAGGGAAGGCCTTGTTCCTATGGCAGATGTTTTAAATGCAAAGGCACAGGTAGCAAATGCCGAACTGGATATGATAAAAGCAAAAAGCAATATTGAACATGCAAAAACATCACTGAAACATATTATGTATATACCTCTTACAATCCCCATTGAACTGGTAACCGGGATACCTGAGTGTGAGTCAGTGAAAGCTGATCTTGCCTATATTACAAATCTTGCATATGAAAACAGGCACGAGATTAAAAAAATGGAGATGCTGAATGGCGCTGCAAAAGCAGCTATAGAAGTGGCAAGAAGCCAGGGAAAACCTGATGTGTATTTTAATTTTGACTATATCCCCGGCAGTTCTACCATCTTTAATCCTTCAAACAGTTTTACCGCTACCCTTGGAGCTTCCATACCGATTTTTGACAGGGGGCTTACAAAATATAAAGTGGAAGAAGCAGAAGCAAATTTTAAGAAATCAGAGGTTTCTCTTGAGCAGGTAAAAAGTGTTATAGCCCTTCAGGTGCAGCAGGCATATCTGGACCTTATGGCAGCGGAAGAAGAAGTTGTAAAAGTAGAGGAAACCCTGAAAGCGGCA
>JBEHWP010000083.1:0-13121 GCA_040217665.1 Vulcanimicrobiota bacterium | reverse complement strand
TTTTAATGGTTTCAGATAATGTCTCTTTATTCACAGGTTTATGTATATAACCATTCATACCTGCACTGAAACAGGCATTCCTGTCTCCTTCAATCGTTCCGGCAGTCATGGCTATTATAACGGGCTGTTTTTCCTTCGGGAAACATTTTCTTATATGTTTTGTTACTTCAATACCTGTCATATCCGGCATATAAATATCCATAAATATAATATCATAAAATTCTTTTTCTAAAGTTTCTATCACTTCCCTGCCATTCTTTACAGCATATGCTTTACAGCCAATTTTATTCAACATGGCGAGAATTATCTTTCTGTTAAGAACATCATCTTCTGCCAGAAGTATTTTTATAGTATTCATAAAATTGCTCCTTTTAAGGAGTGAGTAGTGAGTAATATACTGTTCTTTTCACTATTCACTTTTCACTCTGATTAAATTCCGTCTAAAGACGAAGGATCAAAATTTTCTTTCAACAAACCTGTCGCCCTGAGGAGATCCAGTTTTGCCACATAATAATCAAATATGGATTGAACTTTGCTCACCTCTGCATTTATAAGAACCAGTTGTGCCTGATTTACATCTATAAAAGGGCTTATACCTTCTCTATAACTGATCTGGGCGACTCTGAAACTTTCCTTTGATGCCTCGAGATTTTTTTCCACTTCTAAAACCTTTTTAGAGTTACTCCGGAAGGTAAGAAAGGATTTCTGTACATCGAGAGTTATTTTTTTCTTTACATCTGCTTCTCTGATAGTAACTTTTTCATATTTTGCTTCTGCTTCATCGACATTTCCCCCTGTTTTAAATCCGTCAAATATATTAAACTGTGCACCTACCATGCCAACCACTGTATTGTTCATGGAAAGAAGGGAATTTCCATAGGGGGTATAATCTAATTTCAGGAATATAGAAGGATACCATGCACTTTTTGCAAATTCTGTTGCATAATAAAGAGATTCTTTAGTTTTTTCTATTATTTCTATTTCAAGCCTCTCGCTCATGGCAAGGTTCTGGCATTCTTCAAGTGTTACATTCCATTGTTTATAAACATAATCTTCGCTCAATTCCAGAGGTGTAGTCAGAGGCATCCCCATGGTATCATTCAGTGAAGAGAGAGCAATATTAAAATTATTAGTTGCATCTAACAGTTTAATCTCAGATTCTGATAATTGAGCATCAGCTTTAAGTACATCTGCTTTTGCCGCAGTACCTGCTTCGAATCTGCTTTTAGCAATATCTAACTGCTCTTTACTCAATTCTACGGATTCCTCTGCCACATGGACAAAATGTTTCCACCTGAGTGCATTAAAATAAGATATTGTCGATTTATAAATAACATCCTGTGCTGTTTTTGCTTCATTTATTTTATAACCTTCCAGATTCGCTTCTGCCTGGGAAGATAAACTTGAGATTCCTCCTCCGTCATAAAGAAGATATTTCATTGTAAAGGTTACATCATGCTGGTTTTCATCTATAAGTCCCTCTGAAAGTATACCGGGTATCTTAATTTCAGGAACTTCATTTCTTTTACTGTACGAGGCAGTAGCGGAAAGTGACGGAAAAAGTCCGGCTCTCGCCTGTCTGAGCTGTCCTTCTGCTGCAGACACATCGGCAATGGCTTCTTTCAGAGTCAGATCCGTTGCAAGAGAATTTTCTATACATATTTTCAGATCTATTTTAACAGGTGTTTCCTGGGCTGCCAGAGAAGTAATTAAGAATGTATAAAAGAATATTATAAAAAGATATTTTGTAATTCGTGACGCGTGACGTGTGACGCGTGACGGGTAATGCATAATTTCGCTCACTCTTTACATCTCACTTTCCACTGATGACTATAACTGTTCGTTCCCGCGTAAGGCGTAACGCTTTACGCATCACGATGTTGACACTAACAGACATGACCGGAGTAGTCACAACCAGATATGAAAAATAACAGCCAGTGAAGCATCAGACTTCATCATTTTCATATAAAAATTTCCACATCTGCCGGCATACCCGGGATAAGCTTCTGCTCTTTATTATCTACCTTTACCCTGACTTCATAGGTAAGAGTGACTCTGTCTTTCTGCGTCTGTATGGTTTTAGGCGTAAACTGTGCTTCTGAAGCTATATAACTCACATAACCGTTAAAAGACTTACCGGGCCAGCTATCAACCGTTACAGCAGCCTTATCATTCAGGGCAATCTGACCGTATTGATCCTCCGGAATATATACGGAAATCCATATATCATTCAGATCGGCAAGTTTAAGTATCGTACTTCCTGCCGGAATGACTTCACCGATTTCTGCTACTTTTAATTTTACAGTACCATCAATAGGAGATTTTACTATAGAATTTTGAAGCTGTGTTCTGGCAAGTTTCAGTGCTGCTTCCCTCTGTTTGACAAGCGCTTTTGCTCCTTCTACATCTTTGTTCTTTACCTCTACCATCTTCCAGTTATCCCTGGCAAGTTCATAATTGGATTTTGCCTGTTCCAGCTGTGCTTTTGTCACTGTTATCTGTTGCTCTTTTATCCGGTTCTGCAAAAATCCCGCACCCGCAAGTTCAAGAGCAGCCTTCGCCTCTTCTACCTGTTTTTCTGCTATGGAAAATTGCTGTTTTTTCATTTCCACGAGTGATTTTGTAGATTCTGCTGATTTAAGCCCTTCCTGTGCCTGCAGTACCTGCTGTTTTGCTATTTCTATTTCCTGTGCTCTCGGACCTTCCTGAACAAGGCTCAAATTCTGTCTTGCTATATTAAGAGCACTTTCTGCAGAGGCATAAAGATTTTTTGATCTGTCAAGCTGCTGGGCCGGTATTACACCTTCATCAAATAATTTCTGTGCTCTTTCCATATCTTTTTTGACATTTTCATAATTTGCCAGAGCCTGATCATATGAGGAACTGGCCTGAGATCTTTCCTGCGGTCTCGCACCTTCAAGGAGAATATCCAGTTTTTCCTCTGATGCCTGAAGAGATGACGTGGCCTGTTTTATTTTCGTCTCACTGTCTGTTATCTGGGCAGAAAGAGCTTCTCTGGCCTGATTATAAGCGTCGATGCTCTCTTTAAGACGGAGCTGCGCCTGTTCCAGTTGCGTACCTGTCTGGGTTACCTGCAGGTCTGAACCTGATACAGCCTGATCTACCTGGGCCTGAGTTACATCTATAGAAGCTTTACTTACATGTATCTGAGTTTCAGTCTGAGATTTCTGAAGTTCTGCCAGCTTTAAAGCCTGAGCTAATTGAATCTGTGCAGATTTAAGGGCAGCTTCCGATTGTTCTGTCTGATGGGTCAGTTCATCCCTGTCAAGCCATATAATATCCTGACCTTTCTTTACTTTTTTCCCCTCTTCTATAAATTTCTCAACTCTCCCCGGCACTTTCGCAGCCATATTTATTTCAGTAGCCTCTACAGTACCGGAAGCCTTTATATTTCCATTCCTCTCTTTACATCCTGACTGAAAAAATATGGACATTACTATGATAAAAATGAAAAAATATTTCATAAAAAACCTCCTGATATCAGGTGAGTTCTTTCTCCCTGATTCTTAAAGCAAATTTTTTCACTATTCCCATGCCGCTCATCAGTTCTCCAAGTTCCTGGGAAGGTACATCTGCCAGTATCTGTTTCCATGTTTCTCTTTTGGCCTCTCTGAGATCATCCAGTTTCTTATGCCCCTCTTCTGTCAATCTGATATAAACGATTCTCCTGTCTTCGTCTACCCTGTATCTTTCTACAAGATGAGCTTTTATGAGGCTATCTATTATATAGGTAGCTCCACCGGGAGCAATAGACAATTTTTCAGATATATCTTTCATTTTAAGCCCTTTTTTAAACTCCAGAAGTTTTAAAACTTTAATATGAGATAAGGTCAAATTCTGAGCTGTCTTAACATGGCTTATTATAAGGTAAAACATAACATCACCGATTTCAACGCAGGAATCGGTTAATAGCTTAACAAGTTCTTCGTTTTTCATAGGCAAAACCTTCAATTTTTTAATAATTTAAAATTTAAAATATTCAATTTTTGAATTATATCATATAAATAATTTAATTACAAGATTTTTTATATAAAAAACTTTCATGATATTTGCCGGGGATGATATAATAAAAATAGTTTACAGTGTATTTAATAACGTTATTACCGTAACAGGTAAATTCGTAAACATTTATGAATTATTTAGTGAGTGGTGAGTAGTGAAACGTGTACAGTAGTGGTGCCCCTGTGGTTGCCCGTTACCGGCAAAACACGCATTACGCATCACGAACCACCAGTCACACGTTGCGCGTTACGCGTTACGATTTTCATATAAACAGGTGGGATAAACATGAATTATGAAGAAAGATTTCCAGAAGAAAAATTTCAGGAATATTATAAAAAGACACTTTTGCCCGAATTAAAAGAGCTTGACCTGAGAAGAAAGAAACATCAGCGTCGTGCAGATATTTTTATCTGGCCTTCATTTCTTCTCCTTACCGGAGGAGTTGTATTTACAGGTATATATCTTATAAGCAGCAAGTTAATCGTATGCGGCTGTATAGCACCTGTGGCTTTCTGTATATTCGGATGGGTAATTATGGCAGTCAATAATTCTATTATGAGAAAAACAGGATATTACGAACAATTTAAAACTACTGTTATAGGTAAAACACTTGATTTTTTTCCCTGTAAAATTCTTTATAATCCTTCCACATGCATCGAAAGGATAGATTTTTTCAACAGTAATTTCTTCGAACATGGTCCTTCTGTTACATTTGGCGGAGATGATTATTTTAACGGTCATATAAAAGATGTGGCAATAGAGATGTCAGAAGTTTCAGCCACCTTCAGTTCATCATTAATAGGAGGAAGTAATTTTAAAGGCTTTTTCTGTATAGCTACCTTTCCTGAAAAATTTAAAGAAAATATAACTGCAAATATTATGAGTAATAATTATCTTGAGATTAAAGGATTATTACCAGAACATTTCAAAGGAGTAGGTAATATAAAATCTGACTATATATGGATATCTGTAAAAGACAGAAAACTATATATAGCCATGCACAGAGGAAGCGAATTTTTCGAACCGGCTCTTGAAACAGATCTGCTTAACTATGATTATATAAAAGAACAGTTTATATATTTTCAGTTTATCTTTAATATTATAGAAGGATTACTGGAAAAGAAAGAGGTTTTCCAGGGAAGCAGAGTTATTTCGGATTTCTATTCTGAAAAGAGTCATGAATTACCGTCTTCTCATATATTACCTCTGTCAGAAGAACATAAATATACACAAAAAATTCCTTCATCAGAAGATAGCTTTAAACCTGTTACATGCCCATCATGCGGAGAAATTAATTATGAGGCAACCAATTTCTGTATATCGTGTGGTTACAGGTTAACTTGAAGAGAAAGTATTAACCGGACAAGAAGGTGACAGTTATATATAACAACAAAATTCTGATAGCAGATGACGGAAAGGTTTTTTTAATGATGTATAAAAAAATCTTTTCAGGCAAAAAAAATAGCAATATCCTTCCTCAAGAAAAAGGATTCGACCCGGCATTTTTTGAGAACGGGAAAGACCTTCTGAAACATTTTCAATGGCAGTACAGCAAAGGTGTGAGGATACCTCTCTGTATACTGGATTATATGATGCCTCTTATGGACGGAATAGAAACAGGGAAGGAAATCAGAAAAATTGACAGAGATGTTATTATCCTCATGGTAACATCAATAGATTTAACACTCGATGAAATAAGTGAAAGTTTACAGGAAAATATTTATTACATAAAAAAACCTTTTGTTGTAAATGAACTTTATTGCCTTGTAGATTCCCTCGTAAAAGGGTGGAATAAAAATTTAAACATACAGCGGCAGAAAATAGAACTGGAAGAAGCGTACAACAAATTAAAAATGACCCACTCACAACTGCTGCATCGAGAAAAAATGGCTTCCATTGGGCAGCTCGCCGCAGGAGTTGCGCATGAAATAAATAATCCTGCAGGTTTTATAGCCGGTAATCTGAGAGCATTAAATAAATATACAAAGAAACTCACGGAATTTATAGAGTTTCAGAGTGAAATTATAGAATCTCACAATATGGAAGGTTCTCTATCTTCTGTTGAAGCCAGAAGAAAAGAGCTAAAAATAGATTATGTAATTAATGATTTGAAAGATTTAATAGACGAATCCCTTGACGGGGCAGACAGAATAAAAAAGATAGTTGAAAATTTAAAAAGTTTCTCGAGAGTGGATGAATCAAATTATAAAGAAGCAAATATCAATGAATGCATTGAAAGTACAATAAATATAGTATGGAATGAACTTAAATATAAAGCTACTGTAAAAAAGGAATATGGTGTCATAGGAGAAATCAAATGTTATCCCCAGGAACTTAACCAGGTATTTTTAAATCTCCTCATAAATGCATCACAGGCGATAAAAAAACAGGGGGAAATAACAATAAAAACATGGGAAGAAGAAGATTCAATCTTTATTTCGGTATCAGACACAGGATACGGTATTAAAAAAGAACACATAAACAGAATTTTCGAACCTTTTTTTACGACAAAAGATGTAGGGAAAGGAACAGGACTCGGTTTAAGCATATGTTATGACATAATAAAAAAACATAACGGAGAAATAACGGTTGAAAGCACTCCCGGCAAAGGAAGTACGTTCACAATAAAATTACCATACTTGCAGAAATGACCGGATCGGTCACAACCAGACATGAGAATCAGCATACGGAGAAGTTGCCAATCTCATCATTCTCATATAAATTTTATAAATTTCTATATTCTGCAACAGAGTAATTATTTACGGAGAAATCTTTCTGGCTACCAGAACAAGATTAGAAGAATTATTCTCATCAAAAGGAGAAAATGCCATATCTCCGTAATATTCAAATTGTTCAAATCCCACTTTTCGTAAAATCATATCCAGTTCTTCTTTCCTGTAAGGATAAAGTTCTGTAGACTGAAGTTTATAATCACTTTTATTACCTTCCCAGGTTACTATAAGAATATTGAATGTAAGATCAGGATAGAAATCATAAAATCTGATATATTCAGTATCTTTTTCCCTGTGAATGCCTACAATACGATTTTTGCCGTCATAAATTTTTTTATAATTCAACAATTGAATAACCAGAAGACCGCCGGCATTTAAAAGCTCATAAAAATTTTTAAAGGTTTTGTCAAGTGAAGGCACATCTAAAATATGCGGTATAGAATTACCGAGACAGAAGATGGCATCGTGTTTCTCCCGTAAATTACTCTTCAATTCTTCCATAGAAGAGAGAAGCCACATAACTTCTCCCTTAAATTCTTTTCCATGAAGGCGTGCCTGATTCAACATAGTTTCCGATATATCAACACCTGTGGTTTTAATTCCCATCTGTGCCAGTAATATTGAATGAAGACCGGTGCCGCATGCCATATCCAGAGCCGATTGAAATTTATATTTTTCCACCCATTTCTGAAGAACAGATTTTTCTGTTTTTATTCTTTCTTTAAAACGGGTCATACTGTCATAATGAGTTTCAAGATTTTCATAAAATTCCATAACAGAAATCCTCTCCCGGCAGCCATCTTTTGTACAGCATGCAATTTTCATTGAAAGGTGACTGCTGATTATTATAACTAATGATGGTTTTCATCTTCACCATGATGGACTTTCTGACCTGAGCATAAGCATGTAATAAAAGTTTTCCTCCCGTCACGCGTGACGCGTAATGCGTAACGAGAGCATATATGTATTATTTATGCTCAACTCAGTAATTTAAATTATTCAAATAAACTGCCTCTACATATTTTTCATCTAAAGCTTTAAATTATGTTCTCTGTGTTTTTCAGTTATAATATCTGCCAGTTTATCAAGTAACTTAAACTGCACATCACCGGGTAAACCTTTAACAAGAACAGGTTCTAATAACTCTACCTTCAGGTTATTTAGCAGTCCTGCAATCTGTTCCACAACCTTTCCTCCCCATCCGTAAGAGCCTATAATTGACGCAAACTTCACTTTTGGTTTCAACGCATTGGCAAGATATGCGGCATAGACAGCAGCAGGGTGGGCACTGGCCATTACAGTAGGAGTGCCGAGGACAATGGTTCCCGCATCGACCAGGGCCATAGCCAGTTTCCCTGTATCTGTTACAGTAAGATCAAATTGCTGCACAGAAACTCCTCTTTCAGAAAGGGCATCCACCAGATAATCAACCATTTTTTTCGTACTTCCATGCATGGATATATATGGCAGAACTACAAAATTTTTAGGATTGTCAGATACCCAGGAACGATAGGAATTCAGAATACATGAGGGTTTATGATAAACAGTACCATGACCGGGGGCAATCATCTCTATTTCACAGGATTTTAATTTTTCCAGATTCTTCTGTATTACTGTCCGAAAGGGCATCATAGTTTCCGCATAATATCTTTTTGCCGCTTCGCAGACTCTCATTTCGTCAATAGCATATAAATCAGTTGTTGCAATATGGGAGCCGAAAAAATCACAGGTAAAGAGTATTTTATCTTCCTGTAAATAAGTAGACATAGTTTCAGGCCAGTGAACCCAGGGAGTATAAATAAACTTCATTGTCCTATCTCCAAGAGACAGAGTTTCCCCGTCGTTTACAGTAATAAATTTTTCTTCACTTATTGCCAGTAAATCCAGAAGCATTCCCTTTCCTTTGGGACTTGTTACTACTTTTGCATCAGGATATTTTGAAAGGACATGAGGAATAGAGCCTGAATGATCCTGCTCTGCATGGTGTGATATTACGTAATCTACATGCTCTATGTCTTTTAAATGTTCCATAAGAACATCTGACATAGAAGGATCCACACTGTCCAATAATACGGTTTTCTCACTTCCCATGACAAGATAGGCATTATAACTTGTCCCATCAGGAAGTGGTATGAGTGAGTCAAAAAGACGTCTGTCCCAGTCAACAGCACCGAGCCAGTAAATATTTTCCTTAATTTTTTTCATTATTATCACCATCTTTCCACCATAATTTTATATAATTTGTGTATTTTTCTCAAGCTCTATAGTTTTCGGGAAAAGTATATTATTCTCCAGATGAATATGCTTATAAAGATCCTGCTCGAGCGCTTTAAATATATCATAAAGAGCCTTAAAACTCTGACAGGAAACTTCAGGTACGGTATAATTATCTGTATATTCCCTTATATCAAGCATGGTCTGGCCCGCATTGGCATGTTCATATCTCTCCATATGGCGAATAATATTCTGAACTGTTCCGTACGGGGGGACAGGTTTTTCTCCTTTTCGGTGAGCATATGCTTCAAGCTGTCTTATATAAGGGAATAAAATTTCTTCTTCCTTTAAAAGGTGCTGCCATATTTCCTCCCAGAAAGAGTCAAAAACCAGATTTAAATATGCAAGAATTTTTCCATGTTTTACGCCGTGGACTTCAGATACTTTAATTATAAGATCCTTAATTTCAGGCAGATTTTTCTTCATAAAACCATGGTGAACCGTTTCTATATAATCTACAAGTTCCGTAAGCGTAGCTTTTTTCCAGTCTCTATCATAACCTGCCACAGAAGGAGATTGGATAGCCTCTTTCAATTTCGGGAAGAAAACCTCAGAGGATATACTCTTCTCATGGAGAGCTATTTTGAGTTCTCTTCCTCCGCCACAGCAATAATCAAGCCCGAAATGTTCAAAAACACTTCTTGTCTGAGGATAATTTGTTACTATTTCTCTCAGGGTTGTATGTTCATCAAACATCTCCGTTACCTCCTAACTTTTTATTTCTCCTTTCAGAGATATAATGTGTCTTTCCAGCGGAATATCTTTCCCGGCTTTTTCCATAGCCATTTTCACAACTTTTTCCGTACCGAAACAGCAGGGAACTTCCATATGCACAAGGGTTATTGATTTTATATCTCCATTCTTAAATATATGAGAAAGTTTATCAATATACTCGTCTATAGTTTTATCCAGCTTCGGGCAGAAAATTGTCAGTATTTTTCCTGCCAGAAATTTCTTATGAAAATTCGGATATGCAAAGGCAACACAGTCGGCAGCCACCAGAAGATCTGCTTTTTTCAGATAAGGTGCATCAGGGTTCAATAGAGTCAGTTCTACTGGCCAGTTTCTCAGTTCAGATGTTAACTCCACATCCTGCCCCGCTGCAGGTTTTTCCTGTTTCTCTCCCAGTTCGATCATCCTTGCACCGGGACATCCTTTATGATGATTTACCGGTCTTTCCTCTTCTATTCCGATTGGAATTTCCATATTTTTTGACTTTAAAAAATCTACTGCCTCTTTTAAATATGTAACTTCATTATGTTCTTTAAGATGTTCCAGATGAGCTTTAATCACATTCTTTCCGCCTTTTATGACATTTTCCATAACCCTGGCTTCATCGTAAACCTCTGCCTCTCTTTCTTCTATGGCTATGGCTCCTTCCGGGCAGTGGCCAATACAGGCACCAAGGCCGTCACAGAACAGGTCGCTTATAAGTCTCACTTTGCCGTCAATTACCCGGAGAGCTCCTTCGGGGCAGTTCGGGATACAGAGACCGCATCCCGTGCATTTTTCTTCGTCTATTTTTATTATCTTTCTTTTCATTATCTTATTTCCTCCTTTTATTAAGATCGTGACGAGTGACGCGAGGTTCTTTATATATTACTGATTCGACAAAAGCGCTTTAATTATCTCATCCATATCACTCACCGTGGAAAGTTTCTTTATATATTACTGCTTCGACAAAAGCTTTTTCTACTCACCCTTCACCCTTCACTAAATCATTCAAACTTTTTTTTCTACAAATTTAGTTTCTGCTGTCGGCCTCGGAACTTTTACAACAAGTATCCTTGCTATGCTATCACTTTCATTATATATGCAGTGAGGAATTTTTGCAGGGCTATCCACTATATGGTCCGCAGAAACTTTCACTTTCTCATCACCTATTTCTATAAAAGGTTCTCCTTCAAGAACATAGAAGAAAACATCTACCGGTGTCATATGAGGTTTTAGAGATTCTCCCGGTTTTAAAGTCATATGAATTGCCACGGCATGTTCAGTATCGTAAATTTTAGCCGTATCAATATTAAAAGCATTTTTCATTTTATTTGCATGTTTAACATCTGTAATTTTCATAATATTACTCCTTTACAATTAATTTTTTCATGGAACTGAAAAGTTCCTTACCTTCCTGCTTTAAATCAAAGTTGAAGCCTGAAAGCCTCCATCTTGTTACAAGCAATCTGAAGGTACCCATAATAAACATAACGACATGTTTTTGAGGTATATCATTTCTTATCTGGCCATTTACCTGTCCCTCTCCTACAGATTCAAAAATCTTCCTCTGATGTCCTTTCATAACAGACAGAACCTTTTCAGATAATCTCCTGTCATTTTGAAAAATCTCTTCGGAAAAAATTACCTTCGTAAGAGACGGATTTTTTCTGAATTCATCCATAAGCCCGGAAAAAAACGTTTCTATCCTGTCAAAAACAGGATTTTTCATAGAAAAAGCCTTTTCCGATACATATATCGTAAGGTCTTCAAAATATGTGAGAATAGCGAGAAGTATGTCAAGCTTACTCTCAAAATGGCGATATATTGCAGGCTCACTTATACCCATTTCTCTGGAAATATGCTTTATAGTTAATTCCTGTATGCCTCCTTTCGAAATAAGCTCTATGGAAACTTCAATAATTTCTTTCTGCCTTATCGTGAAATCTGCCATTTCAATCTTCCTTCTTGTTAGTTATCAATAACTAACTAAAATAATCAAAAAAAATCATCATGTTAGTTAGTATTTACTAACTACATTATAACAGAAAAACAAATCCTGTCAATAGTATTTAAAAAAAACTTTAACGAAAAGAAGACAATGTTGCGCTATGGCTTACCTTCTTGCCTTTACCCTCTAAAGCTTTCATTGCGGTTATCTGTGCCTGTCTTGCAAAATCAATAGCTTCAGCCAGCAATCTTGCAGATTCCTGGGGGCTGTGAAATCCCATGCTATTCTCGGAGCTGACAAAATCCCATCTCATCTGGGCTCTTCTATGGAGTTTTTTTGCTTCGACAAGAGCCGTATCATCCACTCCTGCATCTTTTACCGCTTTTATTGCATTGATTGCGTCTATAATAGCAATTTCAGATTGATCCATCAGCTTTCTCGTTCTTCTCTGTATGATAGAAACCCTCTGTTTGAGTTCCTGTTCATCCCATCTGTGACAGCTCTGGCATGAAGCATTAACGGTCATAAGGGGGCTTCTTACCCAGTGATTGGAAATTTTCTGAGATCCAATTCTTTTAAATGGCATATGGCAGTCCGCGCATGCGACACCGCTTCTGGAATGAATACCTGTAGACCATAATTCAAAATCAGGGTGCTGCATCTTTATCATGTCTGTTCCGCTGTCCGGGTGAGTCCAGTCATAGAAATTAATATCATCATAGTATTTTTCTATATCATCAAGGGCGAGGCCGTTTTTCCACGGGAAATGCAGCACTGGTTTTTCTTTAGTTTCAAAATAATATTCTACATGACACTGACCGCATACATAGCTTCTCATTTCCTGTCTTGTAGCGGCAGAAATATCAACACCTCTTTCCTTCATGGCCTCAAGGAAAGCAGGGTTGGCAGGTCGCAATTCCATAGTTTTCGGGTCATGGCAGTTAAGACAGCTGATAGGGTTTTTAGCATGCATGACAAGTTCTTTCATAGGTGTGAGATAGAATTTTTCCGCTCCCATTTCATGCCACATACGTACATTATCACTGCTCTTGCAGGTAAAACAGGTTCCGGGCTTTTTGTCACCCAGTCTTTTTATGCTTACCACATCTACAATTGACCAGCCATGGCCTCTTTCATCGTTATATTCAATACTGAAAGGATATCCTCCGTAGAGAGTCTTCAACCTTGGATTTTCTGCAAGTTTATCTCTTTTGCCGCTTCCGCCGAATTCAGTATCTCCGTAATTTTCAGTGGTTCTGCGCCATGTATCATATTCATCGGGGAAATTATGGCCCCACACCGCAGGATCTGTTTCATATTCTCCTATTGGAACGACCTGAACAAAACGATTTTTACCTTCCTCTTTTTTTTCAAATATATTTACAAGCAATGCAGTAACAAGGAAAGTACCTATTACAGAAACGAGCAGA
>JBEHWP010000082.1:0-13155 GCA_040217665.1 Vulcanimicrobiota bacterium | reverse complement strand
CATCATAATAATCTTCCCAGAGTATATGATTATTTTTGTGAAAACAATAACTATTTTCTTGTAATGGATTATATAGAAGGAGAAGATCTACAGGCAGCAATCAATCGTTATGGGAAAAAGGGAATACCGGAGGCAGATGTTCTCAACTGGTTAATAGAGATCTGCCATATTCTTAATTATCTTCATAAGAACAATCCTCCGGTCATATATAGAGATTTAAAACCTTCAAATATAATGGTCAGAAAAAAAGATAAGAGAATAGTGCTTGTAGATTTCGGTCTGGCCATATTAAGCAATGCAGGTCTTCCATCCTGTGATGCCTATATGGGAACACTTGGATATGCTCCTCAGGAACAATGTAACGGAAAAACTACTACTGTAAGTGATATATATTCTTTTGGCGCCACAGCCTATCATCTTCTCACAGGAACTATTTCCAATGATTTTATTAAAAGACCTCTGAAGGAAAAAAATAAATATATAGGAGAAGAACTGGACAGAATAATCTCAAAATGCCTCATGAAAGACCAGGCTGACAGATATCAACATGTAGAAGAACTTTTACATGATCTAAAAAATTATCTGGTTAATATGCAATCTGCCAGGCAATATCTGTCTGAAACATACGATGAAGTGGCAAATGATATTACTATCGAAGAGACCTATGATTTGAAACAGAAAAAATTATGTGAAATTTTAATAAAGTGTTGCTCGAAAGGAGGATATAGTAAAATTATATTAAAAGATAAGGAAGACGAAGGGGAAATATGTTTTTATAGAGGCAATATAGTACATGCCTGTCTTGGAAATTTAAAGGGAGAAAAAGCATTATACAGTTTTTTAACCTGGAAAAAAGGACTGGCTATATATGTAAAATCAAGAAGTGATAAGATAACAATAATAAAATCATCAAAATCACTTCTTCAAGATTGTCTTAATATTGCAAACGAACTGGCAATAATAGAGACAAATATTCCAGATCTGGATCTGGATAATAACTTCAGCCCGTTACAGGTTAATAAAAAGAGTCTCTTTTCACCAATAGAAATAGGAGTAATGGCTCTTAATCATTTAACTGTAAGACAGATAGCCAGAAAACTGGATAAAAGCTATTACCAGATTTTCAAGACCATACATGAACTTTATAAAAAACATGAAAGACTGTAAGATAACATAATTTATAATAAGGAGGAAGACTATAATGGCAAATGGTATCTCAGGAAATCTTAAAGATTTAAAGTTAGTTGAATTATTGATTTTATTATGCAGCAAAAAAGAACAGATTGGAAGGCTTCATTTCACAAGTAATAAAGAACATGGAGAGATATTTATAAACAACGGTAAAATAATACATGCCACAACAGAAGTTTCCAGCGGCAAAGACGCTATATATACATTACTGACATGGAAAGAAGGAACATTTGAGTTTGAAACAGATGCAAATCCTGGAAAAATAACAATTACTGCTGACACAAAAGAATTTCTGGCAGATTGCATAAAAAAAAGAAAAGAGTTAAATGTTATTGAAGAACTGATCGCACATCCTGATGAAATTTTTAAACTTTCAGGGAGGAGCACTTCAGGAAGGGTCAGTCTGTCAACAGAGGATCTCCATATAATTTCTTACCTGGATGGAACAAAAACCTTGAGAGAAATTGAAAAAATATCCGGTAAAAACAGATACGAAATATTTAAAACACTTTACAGATTGTTATCCTTTGAAGTAGTTGTAAATGTAGATCATAAAAGTACGTCATCCCAGGAACCTCTTATGACAGATGCTCTATTAAACCGTATTGAAAAACGTCTCAAAACCCTGTCAGGCCCCCTTACAGAGTTGATTTTACAGAATAGTATAAATAAACTCGGTTATCAGAAATCTACTTTACCTGTAAGTAAACTTGATGATTTGATAGATAGTTTTGCCAGAGAAGCAGGGGTTGATAAAGATAAAGTAAAACAATTAATAAAAAGTGAAACAGAGAATACATCAGATAGTGTTTCAACTGATGAGCCTGTCGTAAATGAAAATATGATGGATGTTATAACAAAGCGACTCAGTATAACATCAGGGCCTATTACACCGATAATAATGGAAAAATGTATAAAAAATTTAGGATACAGAAAAGACAAATTTCCTGTCAGTAAATTAAATAGCCTTATGGATTCTTTTATTAAAGAAATCGGCATAAAGGAGACAGCTATAAAAGATATTCTTGAAGATATACAAAAATTCCAGCAAAATGAATTTTTATATAAAGACTTTCCTACAGGAGATTTATCTACAAGAGATCAGAAAGAGAAAAAAGGGTTTTTTGCGAGATTCGGATTTTAATCTGGTTGTACAAAAAGAATATACCTGCAGGTTATATGAAAATGATGAAATATTATACTTCACTCTCTGTTAATGTTCATATCTGGTTGTAACCGCTCTGGTTATGACTGTCAGTACAATGATAACCTTCTTCTGAAGGTTTTTTTATTTTTACCTGTGATAAACTCATCTGTCATTTTTAAACGCAATCCGGTATTACATATTTTGTTCTTTTATGATATAATGAAAATTCACTATGACGGTTATATATAAACCTCTTGAATTATTACACCATATAAAAAAGATATAAAAAATTATTATAAAGGAGTTTTTTTATGAGACGTTCATATCACCTTATTCTTTTACTGGTAATATTGTTTTCCTTTACCTCCCTCTCTGCCATGCTGTCAAAAGAACAGCCTGCTACAGCAGTAAGTCCTGACGCAGAAGGGACTCAATATACAGAAGACCCGAATAACAGTGAAACAGATCCCAATAATATGTTTGATAGATTACCTGATACAGAATTCACGGCAGCAATTGTAATTACAAAAAAAACACTGGAAGACCTGAAAGACAAAGTATGGTATCAGATTGATGATAATACGATAGATGCAATCAAAGATAACGTGACAGGTGAAAAACTGGAAACAATAAAATCTCTAAAAAGTGTAATTTTTTCAAAGGATGATCTGACGGAAACATTAAAGGCAATAGAAATTAAAGATGAAGATATAAAAATTGTAATAAAAAACAGTGCAAATAAAATCTCTGCTTCCAGAATAAAATCTCTGGAAAAACTTATAAATAAAAAATTTACAGAGGAAGAGCTTACATCCAGACTATATACACTTGGCTTTAAAAAAGATGAAATTGAAATAATTTTAACGTGCGGCGAAGCGTGTGAAGAGAAAAATGAGCTTTACAAATGGATGACCTTTACAGAAGAAGACGGACTTATTTACAACGGAGTAATTACATTTGAATTTGACCCCCAGGGCTATGCATGGATCGGTACAGGCAACGATGCTGACCCGAAATTCGGCGGTGTCAGTGTTTTCAATCCGAGAGGTCAGTTTGTTTCCTTTACTGCCCGTGACGGGCTTGCAGATAACAGAATAAATGACATATTATTTTTGCCTCTTGCCAGAGAAGATGTACCCAGAACCGGTAAAGGCGGAATATGGTTTGCCACGGGTTACGGAGTTACAAAACTGGACAGAAAAGGTAAGAGAACAACTTATGATAAAGCAAACAGTCCTCTTCCCGATAACAGAGTATCTTCTATTGTCTCAGACGATTATGGAAATCTGTGGATGGCTACTTTCGGCGGAGGAGTCGCCATGATGGCTCAGGGAGGTAAATGGACTGTTTACAACAGAAATAATGGTCTTGCAGGAAACAAGGTTGTTCCGTCCTTTAAAGATAAAGACGGAAATCTATGGTTCGGCATATGGGACGGAGGTCTTTCCACACTGCAACCGGGCTTGACCATTGATAATGAAACAATAAAAAATTTAAAAAGTTTTTTCAAAGACAGTAAAGATAATAAAGAACAGGGAGATAAAGAGAAAAGTAAAATAGGGCTGCTGGAAGAACTGAAAAACAAAAAATATTCTGAAATAGAACTGATTGAAAATCTGGAAAAAATGGATTTTACGGAAAAAGAAACAGATATTATTTTAAAAGAAGTAAAGAAACCGGGTCTGAAATGGACAAATTACTCTATGGGAAACAGCGGGCTTGTAAGTAATTCCGTCACATCTATAGCTCAAAATCCTGTCGACGGCAACATGTGGTTTGCCACATCAGAAGGAATATCGGTTTTTGACGGAGAGAACTGGATTAATTACAGATCTGAAAATGACAAATTTTTAATAAGTAATTTTGTAACATCTCTGGCCTTTGAAACAGATGGAACTCTATGGATTGGATACTGGGGTGGAGGAGCAACAGTTTTAAGACATGACGGGACATTCAAAAACTTCAAAGCTGAAAACAGCGGACTTATAAGTAATTATGTTGGTGCTGTCGCAATTGACAGAGATAACAACAAATGGTTTGGCACTTACAGCGGATTTTCAGTACTTCATGAAGAAAAAAGAGATACTCTTAAAGGAGACCCTGTTTTTAAAGATCTTTACTCGAAACTTCCTTTTAACGGTAATTTTAACCTTATAGGGAAACCGGAACTGTCAGATTACTTTTCTTTTAACGGTAAAGAAGGTATCCATAAACCTGAACCGGAAAATTTCAATACTGCTTCATATAGCTGGAAGAGGGTAAGTGAGAAAAACGAAAGGATAAATCTTCGTTTTGCCATGCCAAAAGATCACTACGGACATGTTATATGGGCCTATGGAGCCTTCTGGGGCGATGGAATCAATCTGGAACAGGGAGGCTCTATGTCCTATTCAATTACAGAGGATATGATGGGAAATACATGGGCGGAATTCAGCGGAGACATAAAAAATGCAGATTTCCTGGCATACGGTTATGTTACTGACTGCATAAAACCTGTGATAGACATGAAAGAATCCTACCCTTTCCCTCAGGCTATGCCGGCAGAAGTAAAAAAATACCTTCTTCCAGGTAAATATCTTCCATGTGATAATCCCGACATATATAAAGTTGCACAGGGTCTCGTTAAAAAGACTTCTTCAGGCGATATGCTCCTTACAGTAAAAGATATACTTTATTCTTCCCTGTTTCGTGATATGCCCTATAATTATTTTCTTAATATCAGTGAAGACAGGACAGGAGATAAGTTTGTAACTTCAACGTCAAAGGAAGGACTTGTGGAAGACGCAATAACAACCCTCAGAAAAAATACAGGCGTATGCTGGTCAAAAGCAAGACTCTTCTGCTCTCTCTGTAAAGCAGCAGGCGTTCCTGCCAGACTGATAGTAACAAACGGCCCCTATGTATGGTCTGAAGTATGGATAAACAAATTAGGGTGGGTACCTGTGGAAACAGCTCTCCCTGCCTATGACTACGGCGGTGCGAACAGGATCTCTATTCCAAAGGTTTTTCTGGACAGTAAAATACCTGTGTCGTCAGTTTCCGGAAATGATGACGATACAAAATCAATCGACTGGTATCCTTCTGTAAAAGCTACGTTTGATCGTGTTAATCCTGAAGAATTAAAGGATTTATCCAGATTAATGAGGGCAAAGATTTTAATACTTAAACCTGTTGAAAAAAAACAAATTGAGGCCATTCCGTCTGATACTATGGTACCTCTGGCTGATGGCTATTATTTTATAGCAGAACATATTCAAACAAAAGATGCTGTAAATGATAGATTTATCGACAATATTCTGAAAGAAATTTATGAACCATCAGATGAAAATGACATAATCACTCCCGGACCGGATAAGACCGGGAAGCCGGACAGGACTCCGGAACCGGACAGAACTCCCACTTCCGGGAAGGATAAAACAGATGAACTGGATAGAGAGATTTATGATATAGAAAATTATGATATGTACAGTGATGTGCAGACTGTTTCAGACACGAAAGAAGAGCCTTATAAAATTGCAATATATAGCAGAGAAGAAAAGATAGATGAAATAATCATCAAAGAACCCGGAAAACCTGTAACAATAGAGAAAAAAGATATATTTACTATTACCTTTATACCGGTAAAAATAAATAACTATCTTATACTGGAGATTATAAAATGGAATATTAAAGGAGCAGTAAAGGATGAAATCACACCTTCCCCGACTCCTGTGCCGTCAATAACTCCTGACGGGTCACCGTCAGTATCTCCGTCTGCGACTCAGACGCCGCCGGCGCCGGGTTCTACGCCACCGGGCACACCGCCTCCCGGTGGTAATCCACCGGCACATCGCCAGTAAGACAGGGATTTATATGAGAATCGTAATGGGTGATGCGAGCACAGATTCTTATTCTTCTAACAGGACAGTCATATAAAAAGCAGTGAGTGGAACGATGTTCCACTCACTGCTTTTTATACTCTCATCCCTTATAATCAGCTTCTCCCGGTCAGAAAGCAAGTTTCATCCATGTAGATACTCTGTTTGCATTATAATTAACAACAGGTTCTGAATTAGAATTAGAATCCCCGTTATAACATCTATAATCCACACCTACGGATGCATCTTCACTGAAGTCATAACTCAGGGATACACCGGGTATGTGGAGAAGGCCGTCAGTGTCAAAACCGTTATCATCTATGCCTGTGACCTTTACCATCTCATAAAGACCTGTTACTTTAAATTCGTCTGTAATATTATAACTTCCTGCTACATGGAGATAATGCCTTGTCTGGTCATGTTTATAGGTTGCATAATCTCTTTTAAAATTAAAGCCAAAGTAATGGCCTTCCATATAAACCTTATCTGTAATCTGGTATGAACCGCCTAGATCATAAAAAAATTCTTTTCCTTTATCCGTAGAATTATTAAGGAAAGAATGATCCTGGAAACCATAAGAGGAACCGATAGTTGTCACAGGATCTATATCCAGAGTCGGGTCAATCTGGCTTGCATAGGTAAGACCTCCGAATATTGCTCCTTTTTCTTCGGCAAAATTATATTGAAGATTCATATTAAATCCTATTCTGTTAGGACGGTAAAGAGATGGTATATAAACACTTTCACCTATATTGCAGCATTCAGTGCTCATAAATTCAAAGATTTTGTGAAAATTAAACGGTTCATAATTACCTTCTATACGTAAAAACTGGGCTTTATAATCCAGTGACTCCCATGTACCTTCTCCGCCCAGAACCAGGAGATTACCGCTTCGCCTCGGTTCTGTGCTGTCTAAAAGATTGTAGTCAAACCAGCTCTGATTAAATTCTCCGAAAAGTTTAAGTTTATCTTCTTCCAGTATTTTATAACTCCCTCTTATACCGAACAATATTTCATCTCTCGGTATCATATCAATGCCGGGGTTTGAAGCGTAATCTTCATATATGCGCAGATAGGTGGCATCAAAATCCAGCCTGTCATTCTCATATCCTCCGAGAGCTCCGTACATTCTGTTATGAAATCCGTTAAATTTATAATAATCAGACGTATACAGGTCAAAAGGGTTATAACCTGAATAAAGTGGTAGAGGCCCGTAATCCAGCCATGTAAGATCATCAGCTTCAACCAGTTCGAACTTGTAGTTTTCATACAGAGTTCCTTTTATATTGATACCGTTTACAGGCATAGTAGCAGGCCCCCAGTAGGCAGGAGCAACTATACCGTAATAAATAAGAGATGAAATTTTTTCAGGCTGATATTCACCGAAGGTTCCGTCTATTTTCCACTCTCCGTCTGTTTTAAACCAGAGCTTATTCAGATTGGCCTGATAATTAACACCGACATTATATATATTATCATTTGCATTGAAAGCACTGATACCGGCAGCATTATAAGGAGGTAATACACCCCACGAATAAGCTACATCGGCATCACCGAAGGCGCTGAAACCTGTAAAGGTTCCTCCTGCTGTTACATGTTCATCTATATTTACACCTACATCCAGGTTAAGTCTGGTAGTAACGGCAGACCCTTCTGTAAGAAGATAACCGCCGTAATCTTCATATGCAATATAATCTGTACTGGGAGAACCTAAAACATTGTATTTAGTATAACCTACAGTACTTGCTACTGATGTAATATCTCCTGTTACAAAAACTCTTTCTAATTCTTCCACCCTGCTGCTTATACGGCCCAGACTGTCCTCTATGTTTGCAACTCTCACGCCCAGTCCGTCCAGTTCTCCTTTGAATTCTTTTGCAAGTTTATTTATTACTTCCAGATCTTCTTTTGTAGCGTATACAGACAGATCAGGCATTTGAGGAATAGAGGCCTGAACCTGTTCTAATTTTGCTATTACTCTGGCTACAACCATAGCCATTTCATAACGGGTCACAGGTCTGTCTCCTTTAAACAGGCCATCGGGATAACCTTCTACGAGACCTTTTTCTTCCAGCATATTTACTGCATCATAGGCCCAGTGTTCTGACGGAACATCGGAAAAAGGATCTGCCAGGGCAGATAAAGGAATAATAAGAATTAATAAAGATAATAGCAGAATAAGAAATCTTTTCATTTTTTCCTCCTGAATCATAAAAATTTGAATACATTTCGCTATTCGACAACATACCAGAAAGTTCCTCCTTAAAAGGCTCTGATAATATAAAACATGCTAAATAATATTATTGATTTTTTATATATTCATGTTATAATAAATCCTGTTATTCTATATTCAGTTTCATAACAAATTATGAAATATGTTTGCTTTATGTAAAGGAGAAAAAATATTTATGCTAAAAAAAATCAGTATTAATTTTGCTCTCGTATGTGCAACATCCATGTTTTTCATTTTAACCTCTATATTTTATACAATGTACCACTATTCAGATACAAAAAGACTGGTAATAAACGGAATAGATAATTCGCTGAAAGAAGGAGCTTATGCCACTAATTTGATTCTCACAGAAGCATATCATGATAGAGTAAAAGATAAAAATTCCATATCTGAAGAAGAATATCTTAAAATTGTTAACGTTCTATCTGATTTTGCAACAAAGAGTAATCTCCTGTATGTTTATACTATGGTCAGTAATGGTAAAGACATATATTTTACATCTTCAAATGCTACTGAAGAAGAGTTTAAAAATAAAAGTTACAGTAAATATTTCGATTTATATAAAGAACCAAGTGAAGGATTGAAAAAGGCATTTAAAACGAAGGAGATTGTTTTTGATGAATATACTGACGAATTTGCAACTGTTCGTTCTGTATTTATACCGATGAAAACATCAAAGGGAGCTGAATATGTTATAGGAGCGGATATCTCTTTAAGCTTTCTGAAACAAAAATTGAATTCATTACTCTATAACTCCATACTGATAGGAGTTGTTATTTTGATTTTTGGTATTTTAATGTCTATCTTTCTGGCCATTGCTATTACAAAACCTCTGACTGTAATTACAAAACAGGCTGACGGGTTAAGTCTTGGAGAGAATATAGAACAGGAAATCAATACAGAAAGCTTTAAAGAAATTACCAATCTGGCAGGCTCCTTAAACAGGTTAAGAATCAGTTTAAGTGTTGCTATGAAACAGCTCAAAGAAAAATAAAATCTTTATAAAAAATTAAAAAATAAGGGGCACCTTCGTGCCCCTTATTTTTTATAAAGATTTCAGGATATTCTCCTCTTAAATTTCGGAGGAGTCATTATTTCCTGTATTATAAACATGTCCATTAAATTTCTCTCACCTGAAAAGAATCTGCTCAATACATTTATGTCAGAACCTCTTGTATCTATGACCTGTCTTTCGTCTCTCACTTCGGAAGATAAACCTTCTTTTTTAAAATCTTCCGTAAGATAATAGGCATCACTGCCATCTTCTTCAAAGGCATCAAAGGCATCACTGTCATCTTTATCTGCCGGGAATGCCTGTTCATCTATAGCAGTCAATGCAAATTCTTCCTCTTCTTCGTCTGTTGACCATTTTTTAGGTTCCATAGAAGGGGAAGGTAATGTCACTCTGGAAGGCATTGAAGGAGTCATTGTCACTCTGGAAGGCATTGAAGGAGGACCGACTTTAACAGGAAGATTGTAAGAAGGTTTATTATCTCTCACAGGAGGATTGTAAACAGGTCTTACCGGAGGGGTGTAAACAGGTCTGGAAGCTGAACTCTGGCCTGACGGTACAAGGGTTTGACCGCAGGAACCGCAGAATTTTGCTTCCGGTTTATTAATGGCGTAACATTTCGTACATTTAACCACTGTAAAACCCTCTCTATTCCGGTCTGTAAGAAGTTGTCAGCTGGCCGGTAGAGGATTTACCGGACAGGTGTGATGTCGGTTTACTGTTACCAAGGCCAAGTCTTCCCTCTCTTAGTGCATTGGCAAGTCCTAAAGGTACCAGACATTCTGCCTCTATAACCTTTGCCCTCATTTCTTCCACACGGGCCTTCATTTCTTCTTCTGTTGCTATGGCATCGGCTCTTCTTGTTTCTGCCTGGGCCTGTGCTATAAGTTTATCTGCATTGGCCTGCTCTATCTGTATCTGAGCACCTATATTTCTCCCTATATCCACATCTGCTATATCTATGGAAAGTATTTCAAAAGCAGTCCCTCTGTCAAGACCACGTCTGAGTACATTCTGAGTAATCATATTGGGATTTTCCAGAACCTTTTTATGACTTTCTGCAGATCCTATTGTAGTTACAACACCTTCTCCAACTCTTGCTATTACTGTTTCTTCACCTGCTCCGCCTATAAGTTTTTCAATATTTGCCCTTACAGTAATCCTTGCTGTAGCTCTCATCTGTATGCCGTCTTTTGCGACTGCTTCTATAAGAGGTGTTTTTATAACCTTCGGATTTATGCTCATGCTCACTGCTTCCAGCACATTTCTTCCTGCCAGATCAATAGCAGCTGCCTGGGCAAAATTAAGAGGTATACCTGCCTTATGGGCTTCTATAAGAGCCAGAGATACGGCAGCTATGTTACCGCCTGCAAGATAATGCGCTTCAAGTTCCTGCCTTTTTATATGAATACCTGCACGCTGCAACATGATGAATTGATCTATTATTTTATCAGGTGAAACATTCCTGAGCCTCATTCCGATGAAATCACCCAGGCTCACATGTACACCTGCAGAAACGGCTTTTATCCATGTAGGTATAGGGACAAAATATAATACAATTACACCTATCATAAACAGTATAAACAGAATTACGGCCATAAATATACCCATATTATTGTATCTCCTTTCTCTATACAGTTGACTGTTTTCCCTGGCTCATTCCAGCAATGGTTTCTCTCATTTTAGTATCTGCTATTATATTTTGCATTTCATAATAGTCCATAACGGAAAATCTTCCGGTATTCAGTGCATCTGCAAGAGCTTTAGGTACTTCTGTTTCCGATTCGACCTGTTTTGCCCTGGCCTGAACAACAAGAGCTTTCATTTCCTGGCTTTTTGCCACAGCCATAGCTCTTCTCTGCTCTGCCTTGGCCTGTGCTATCTGTTTGTCTGCATTCGCTCTGTCAAGTGAAAGCTGTGCACCTATATTCCTTCCTACATCTACATCTGCAATATCTATTGATAATATCTCAAAAGCAGTACCTGCATCAAGTCCTTTCGATTGCACTGCCTCGGATATTATTTCAGGATTTGCCAGTACTTCTTTGTGGCTGTGGGAAGAACCTATAGCAGTTACAATACCTTCTCCCACTCTTGCAAGTACTGTTTCTTCACCGGCACCACCTACGAGTTTCTCTATATTGGCTCTTACCGTAATACGACATGTTGCTTTAAGTTGTATTCCGTCCTGTGCTACTGCTTCTATAAAAGGTGTCTTTATTACTTTCGGATTTACACTCATTTTTACAGCTTCCAGCACATCTCTTCCTGCAAGATCGATTGTTCTTGCCTTATCAAGCGTCAGGGGTATGCCTGCTTTATTAGCTGCAATTACGGCATTTACGACATTGGTTACCCTTCCTCCTGCGAGAAAATGATCTTCCAGTTCCCTTATAGGCATATATATGCCTGCCTGAGATGCCATAATAAGAGGAAATATTATTTTATCAGGGGGAACATTTCGAAACCTCATACCTACAAGATGACCCAGACCGACATCCACTCCTGCAGCCCATGCCGTGATATAAAGATGAACAGGCACAAAATTTAAAAATACAGCCAGACCTATGGCTCCCAGAAAAACTATGGCAAAAAATATGCCACACATATTAGACCATGGATCCATACAAGTACCTCCTTCAAAATATTTACTAATATTATAACATAAAAGTCAAATATTTATATAAAAATCGTAATGTGTAGATTGTGTTTAAAAATGACAGGTAATTTTATATATAAATAAAAATTAATTAAATGTCTCAGGTCATGCGTGATGTATGACGCATCACACATCACACATTACGTATCAATTATTTGCTCAAAATAATTATGGACTTACCGTCCAGTTTCCCACTGCTGGTTAATTCTCCCATACGGCCTCTGTCCTGAAGAAATTCATTCATCCTCTTTTTAATTTCATCTATTATTATTGCAATGGTTAAATTTTGAGCTTCATCGGAATTATCTCTGATTTCATCCAGATAATCTTCATAGAGATCATTTGTTTTATTTATGACAAAATTTGTCATAAGGCCATGCTGTGACGGGTCTTCATCTGCTTTAGTTCCGGGAGAAGGACCGAGTATAAGAGTTCTGCCTTCCAGTTCTTTATTGGAATGTAAATCAATAAGCTCGACTCCTCCGGTGACATCACAGAAGGCAATGATTTTACCCTTAATATCTTTGACCCATCCTGTTAACGTGTCATCGTTTATATAGGTTCTGGGATACTTCCACTTACAGTCATAAGGTACTATACATATATCGTATCCGCTTTTTTCATCATTGTTAAAATCCGGGAAAGTATCTTCACCTCTTGCCCTTATATATATAAAGACATAATCATTTTCACTTATCTTTCCCGCCATATCAGTTATGGCTTTTTTAACTCCATCTTTTGTGACCTGTTCATTTTTAATAACTGTAATATTTTCACCGGGAACGGCAAATTTTTCTCTGAACAATGTTTCCATTCCCTGTATATCGTTTTCTACATAATTATAATTCTCCACTCCGGCATCTTCAGGATATTTGCCTATACCTATGATTAAAGCCCATCTTTTATTACCTGTCTGAGCACTAGCAATTGAAGATACAAAAAGTAATAGAGCCAGAACTAAAAAAGAAATTTTTTTCATTAAATTAAACCTCCTAATGTCATTTTATAGGAAATTCGATTACCTCTGTCGAATTCCTTGTTTATATAGTGCAAATT
>JBEHWP010000081.1:0-13159 GCA_040217665.1 Vulcanimicrobiota bacterium | reverse complement strand
AATCCACAAGTATTGCCCTGTTATCAGAATTTCTTATCATAATATTGCCGGGTTTTAAATCTCTGTATACTACAGGCGGGGACTGACTGTGCATATAATGAAGAGTATCAAGTATTTCTTTTGCCCATTGTATTACCAGGTTTTCATCTATACCTTCTTTTTTATACTGTTTTAATATAGTAAAAAGATCGTCACCTTCTATATAATCCATTACAAGGTAGTAACGGCCTTCCCAGGTAAAGTAATCCCTCACAAAAGGTAAATTGGGATGTCTCAGGGTATGTAATATTTCAGCTTCTGTTTCAAAACGTTTCAGAACATAAGCTTTATCTTCCTCATCGCCGGAGGAAGGACTTAACATTTCCTTTACGGCACATGGTGCATTTTTAAATCTTCTGTCCAGTGCTTCATATACAGCTCCCATGCCTCCTGCCTTGATAAGTCTCTTAATTTCATAACGATTATCAAGTAGAATACCGGCTTTGAGCCTTCCGCTCTGAGTAACAATTTCTATTGCACTGCCGCACCCCTGACAGAATTTTGCTTCATCTTTATTTTCATAACCGCATTTATCACAGAACAGCGCCATATAAGTCTCCTGAAAGTAAGTAGTGAGTGGTGAACAGTCATACTACTTAGTAGAAAAATAACTCCGGCAAATTATTAGAACGATTGTATCCTCGCGTCACGCATTACGCATTACGCATCACGATATAAACTTTAACTATGATGTAGTTATTTCCCGACTGATCCTTAGCTGAACATAAGCATTTAATAAACTTTCTCCTCCCGTCACCGGTCACTTGGTACGCGTCACGAGAGTATATATCCTCTTTTATAGTCTTTCTTTCGTAATATATGAGAAGTTTTATCCTGCAGAACCTCACATTATCTTTATTGCCATAACCCCTTTGTTCACAGAATACTGACATAATAATATTTCTACAATAAAAAGAAAATCCTTTTTCAGTTATAATTAGCGAGTCGTGAGTCGTAAAATCAATCTTTTTCTTACGACTTAATTATTAAACTCTTTCATGGAGATATATAATCTCATATCCCCATGAAAAAAATACCTTTGCTGTTGCTTTTACTTTTAAATGGGGAACATCAAAAAAATGAGTAACTGTTATTATTCTTGTACCGGGAGAAACTCCTTTAAATTTTTCGGCAAGTTTCTCTCTTGTATCGGGGTCGAACACTGTAGATACTATAAAAAATACAGTTCCTTTAGAAAAATCTTCCAGAAGAAAATTCCCTTCTATAAAATTAACATGTTCAAATTTCAGAGATTCTTTTATTTTATTACTGTAATCTATAAATGTAGGAATGGCATCTATTCCGACTGCTTCCACACCATACATGATACTGGAAAAGAACACCACATTACCTGTGCCGGAACCAAGGTCATAAAAAACATCCTTTTTATTCAGCCCTGCAAACCTGAAAATCCTCCATGAAGATAAAAATGGAGTTTCTCCGTAAGTAAGCGTATTTACAGGTATCTCCATATTACGGCCCTCGGTGGCTACAATCTGATGACATGTCCCCCAGGAATAAAAGGCAAGAAGTTTTAAATTTAACAAAAGAAAATTCCTTCTGAAAAAAAATAGAATAAATCCCAGGAATTGATAGTAAGTTCTGCACATGTCCAGAAAAACCTGCCACATAGACCGTATCATAAACCCTTTAACGGTATAATCATCAGGCTCTTCGTCCAGTGGAATTCCTTTTTCGCAGAAATAACAATCAGATGAACCTCTGGGAAGGATTCTGAAACATTTTTCACAGAAAGCTATCGTATGTTTCGGCCTTATAATAATATATACAGGCACCATCATAGGAAAGAAAAAAATTATAGTGCTCCATAAAGGTCCGCTGAGACCTCTCTTTGAAGCATCCCTGAAAACCCAGACGGAGATGAACAATACAACAATGATAAAAACTAATTTCCAGTCGCCGGGAAGAACGTTTAATATGTCGAGAAACTGCATATGAATATTTCCTTATTTAATCGTAACTCGTAACGCGTAATGCGTGACGCGAGGATTGCAGACTGTTACAATGATTTATATTCTATATCATTATTAAACTTTCCTACTTACTATACTTTTGCACTTTTTCATAATTTCCTTGTTTTTATTGACTTTATAGTTAAATAGTTTCTGGGTTTCAGGTTTTAATCTTCCTGGCCAAACACCAAACACCTGAAACGTAAAAATTAAATAGATTATTTTTTTACAGTTTTTAAAATCTGCAAAGGTATAGCTACTTATATAAAATCTTATTATTTTGGCACTTCATGTAGCATTAAAAGCATTATATATCTATTTAAAACATTATGTATTTAAAATGTACAAATGTATTGACAAAATACCAAATCTAATATATAATAATATCATAAAAATATAATCAAGGAGGTAAATAAACATGAAACTTGCAAAAATCACAAAAAGAGGTATTAAAACAAGACTATTAATAATTGGTATTTTACTTATAACTTATTTCAATATCAATATGTATTTTAACCATCATATAAACAGTGAATTAAACAGGTTAAAAAAAGATGGAGAAATAACACATCTTAAGGAACTGGTAAGAGCACCTGTCAGAGGTGACAACAGAGCAAACCTTTATTTCGGAGCAGGAGAGATTTTAGATATAAAAAGAACTGCTGCACCTCCCCTGGATGGTGATATAATAAAATATTACGAAACAAATAAGGATAAAATAAAGGTTGAAATGGAGAGAAACCGGATTGCACTGGACATAATGGACAGGGTATCTACAAAATCGAAGTTCAGTTTTAATCTGGATTATGAAAAAGGCTTTGCCATGAAAGTTCCAAATTATTTACAGTTAAGATCGCTGGCACAATTATTAGAGATGAAAGCCATTGATGAGATAAATTCCGGCAATTACGAGCAGGCAGTTATAAGATGTGCCCAGTGTCTTGCCCTGGGACGGGATATAGGGGAAGAAAACGGATGTCTTATAAACCACATGATATCTATAGCCATAATTCGTATAGGTACAGCACCTCTTGATTATATGATGAAAAACCATATAGTAACAGATTACAGACCTGCTGTAGAACAGTTAAATCTCATAAAAGGTTCCTTGAATACAGGGTTTATAAAAAGTCTTGAGGCAGAAAGAGCTGCAGGAATAAATTTCTATGAATTACTCAGTTCTAACGAACCTGTACAGGATTCATATTTAGAACTCGGTCCTTTAAGTAAAAGATATAGTAGAATAATAGTAAAACCTTATATACTGGCAGACAAATTATACTATATAAAATATATGAGTAATCTTATAGACCAGGTACAGAAAAATCCTTCAGGTGAAATCAATCAACCTGAATTATCAAAGTATTATATATTTTCAAAAATACTTACACCCTCTATAAAAAGAGCGGCTGAACAAAATACGAAAATTGTGAATAAATGTAATGAACTTTCTGGAGGGCTCTGGAATCTGAATAATCAATAAGCTGTAATTTTAAAAAAGCGGCATGCTTGTGCCGCTTTTTTTTATTCTTTTCTTACCTGATAAAAAATAAATAAAAAAGGACTTGGTGTATAAAAAAAGAATTAACAATATTAAAATGTAATAAATATTATACCATTGAAGAGTATAATTTCTGCAAAAAAGGAGTATAAATAATGAACAACACTATCTTCAAGTTCGACTCGCCTAAAAATGAACCGATTTATGATTATTCCATGAAGGAACATAAAGACAGTATCACAGGTGAATTAAAAAAATATTCGAAAGGCGACATAGAAATTCCACTGATTATAGGAGGTAAAGAAGTATATACGGGGAAAACCGGAAAAGTTGTAATGCCTCATAATCACAGCCATGTAATAGCGACCTATCATAAAGCCACGGAAAAAGAAGTAAAACTCGCGATTGACGAAGCACTTAAGGCCAGGCAGGAATGGATGACCTTATCCTGGGTAGAAAGAGCTTCCATATGTCTTAAAATTGCCGATTTATTATCTAAAAAATACAGATATACCATTAATGCGGCTACAATGCTCGGGCAGAGCAAAAATGTATTTCAGGCAGAAATTGATTCCGCTGCTGAAACAATTGATTTTTTGAGATATAATGCTTTTTTTGCATCTAAAATTTATTCGGAACAGCCGAAATCAGATTTCGATCAACTGAACAGGCTCGAATACAGACCTCTTGAAGGTTTTGTTTTTACAGTGAGTCCTTTTAATTTTACCGCTATAGCATCAAATCTGAACATGTCAGTAGTATTAATGGGTAATACCACAGTATGGAAACCTGCGACAACTTCATTATTTTCAAATTATTTCCTTATGAAAGTCTTCAGGGAAGCAGGATTACCTGATGGAGTTATTAATTTCCTGCCGGGAAGCGGCGAATTGATAGGCAACACTGTTTTTCAGAACAAAGATCTCTCAGGTATACATTTTACCGGTTCAAACAAAACATTTAACTCACTCTGGAAAAATATGGCACAAAATCTGGAGATTTACCGATCTTACCCCACAGTAGTAGGAGAAACGGGAGGAAAAGATTTTATTTTTGTCCATAGTTCTGCAGTGCCTGAAGAAGTGGCAACTGCCATTATAAGAGGAGCTTTCGAATATCAGGGTCAGAAATGTTCTGCCGCATCAAGAGCCTATATACCGAAATCCCTGTGGAATAAAATCAAAAAAATTCTCACAGAGAAGATTTCTGAAATCAAAACAGGTGATGTAAGCGATTTCAGTAATTTTATGAACGGTGTAATAGACGAATACTCCTTTGATAATATAATGAACTATATAGAAAAAGCAAAGAATTCACCGGATGCAAAGATTATTACAGGAGGTAAAGGCGATAAATCTACAGGTTATTTTATAGAACCCACTGTCATTCACACAACAGACCCTCATTTTATAACAATGGAAGAAGAAATATTCGGCCCTGTTATGACTGTATATGTATATAATGATAAAGATTATGAAAAAACACTTCATATATGTGATGAAACATCTCCTTACGGGCTGACAGGGGCGATATTTTCGACTGACAGATATGCAATGGTACAGGCCTGTAAGATACTGCGATATGCAGCAGGTAATTTTTATATAAATGACAAACCTACAGGAGCTATGGTAGGATTACAGCCATTCGGAGGTTCAAGAGCTTCAGGAACAAACGATAAATCAGGCGGATATTTCAATCTTCTGAGATGGGTAAGCCCCAGGACAATAAAGGAAACTTTTGTGCCTGCTGTTGATTTTAAATATCCATATATGAGTGAATAGTGAGTGGTGTCTTATTCTTTTCACTAACAACCATGACCGGTTCGGTCACAAAAAGTTATGAGAATTGTTTCTCCCGTTACGCGTTACGCGTTACCCGTTACTATTCTCATATAAATTATCGTAACACTTTATAAAAAAAGGAGACATTAAAAACATGATAGATATAAAAAATACACTTAACAAACTCGGTATAACAGAAGAACATGCCGGGGCCTATGACGGAACCTGGTTTGCAGGGAGTGACAGACATCTTAAGAGTTACAGTCCCATAGACGGTTCTCTTATAGGAACAATAAGACAGGCAGATACAGGTGATTATAAAAAAGTAAGTGAAAGTGCCGGTAAAGCATTTTTATCGTGGAGAAATGTTCCTGCTCCTAAAAGAGGGGAACTTGTAAGGCAACTGGGAGAAAAACTCAGAGAATATAAAGAACCACTTGGTGCTCTTGTAAGTATTGAAATGGGTAAAATCCTGCAGGAAGGTCTGGGAGAAGTTCAGGAAATGATAGATATGTGCGATTTTGCCGTAGGCCTGTCAAGACAGCTATACGGGCTTAATATGCCCAGTGAAAGAGCGGAACATATCATTCAGGAACAATGGCATCCACTCGGTACAGTCGGTGTTATAACAGCGTTTAATTTTCCAGTAGCAGTATGGAGCTGGAATGCCATGTTAGCTCTCATATGCGGAGATTCTGTCATATGGAAACCATCTTCTGAAACACCTCTATGTGCCATAGCCATTCATAACATAATAGAAGAAGTTCTCAGAAAAAACAATGTTCCTCCGGGACTGTTAAGTCTTATCATTGGAAGCGGTTCTACAGTGGGAGAAGAATTAATCAATGACAGAACTGTCCCTCTTATAAGCTTTACAGGAAGCACTAAAACAGGGAAACATGTAGCGGAAGCTGTCGGGAAAAGACTGGGGAAACATATACTGGAACTGGGAGGGAACAATGCTGTAATAGTTTCCGATAAATTAAAAGATTTAAAAAGCTGTTTAACATCCATAATCTTCGGTTCTGTAGGAACAGCAGGCCAGAGATGTACCTCTACAAGGAGGATAATTGTCCATGAAACTATATATGACAGAGTTATTCATTCACTGGTTGATGCATACAGAAATCTATCTGTAGGAAATCCTCTTGAAGAAAAAACCATTGTAGGCCCTCTTGTAAGCAGATCTGCCGTATCTGACATGGAAAAAGCAATAGAAAGAGCAAAAAGCCTGGGAGGAAAAGTCCTCACAGGAGGCGGTTTATTGCCGGAAAATCCTTCAGGCTGTTACGCTTATCCATGTATTATAGAAGCAGAAAACCACTGGGATATTGTTCAGGAAGAAACCTTTGCGCCCATACTCTATGTTCTCAAATATAAAACCATTGAAGAAGCAGTAGAGATTAATAACAGTGTACCCCAGGGTTTATCGTCATCCATATTTACAGATAGTGTTTTTGAAGAAAGATATTTTCTCTCGAACTGCGGTTCAGATTGCGGCATAGCAAATGTAAATGCAGGCACATCGGGCGCAGAGATAGGCGGTGCCTTCGGAGGAGAGAAAGACACGGGCGGAGGAAGGGAATCCGGCTCAGATGCATGGAAAGCTTACATGAGGCGTCAGACAAATGTTATAAGCTGGAACCGCCAGGTTATTCTGGCACAGGGAATAAATTTTAATTTTTAACGAACCTGTGCAGTGAACAGGCAATGCCTGTTCACTGCAGGCATTAAAAATCCTGTCATCCCTCACATCCCCCCGAACTGTCATAACCGTATGTTCACAACGAAAAATGAGAATCTGTGCTCGCATCACGCATTACGCATCACGCATCACGATTCTCATCTAAATCCCTGTCAGGAAATAAAACATTAAAGTCACTGCCATAAGATCTGCCGAACCGCCCGGATTTATCTTCTTCTTATTATATCTCTGCTCCAGTTTCTTCCATTTTTCTCTGCATTCCCCGGTAAGAAGACCTCCCTGTTGATAAAGCTCATCCATTTCACACTGAACGGTTCTCAGAGTGGCCAGATTATGTCTGTGCAACAGAGCTGTATCATCCAGATGGGCCATAATATTACAGAGAGCATGTAAAGAGGCATTATTCAAATCCAGGCCTTCGTCCAGAGCGGATTTAAAGGCAGGAAGTCCGTAATAAATTACGGAAGGAAACCCTTCCTGTGCTTCTCCTCTTACACCTGACATTTTATATTGAAGAAAAATCTTTTCTCCTGATGTCAGGTTCCTCTTATTTTCAAGATCAGATAGTTCATTTTGAATTATATCTTTCGAAATTTCTTTTATGACAGCACTCAGGTTACCGGGTGTAATTTTCTCTTTTGACGAAAACAGATAACCGCAGGCACCGCATGTAAGACCTATAAGAAAAATAATCCCTTTCTGGGTATTTATACCACCTGTAACAGAAAACATATGCTGTTCCGCAGCAAGCCCTATTGTTCTTATTACAGGTAGCAAATTACAGAGAGGCGCCGGAGAACTACCATATTCTATGCCTGCCTGTGCCATATAACTGAAATAAGGAATAATGGCAGAAGTACTCAGAATAAATGTTTCATACGACATATCACTGTGGGAACCACTGTTAAATCTATCTACAAGTCCCGGTTTGGGAGTTGCAGACAGTTCCAGAAGGATACTCCTCATCGCCATTTCACTTACATAAAAAGCAGGAGATGTAACAGGAACAAAGTTCCTCAGACGTTTTTTAGTTTTCTCACAATATGTTATCATTTTATTAATTATGCTTTTAAAAGGCATGACCGGAGCGGTCACAGGTTATTTAGATAAAGTACTTCTACTTAAATTTCATATAAAACTTTATTTTACGCCAGGAAAAATAAAAATTAACAAACAGTAAAGCATAAGACTTCATCATTTTCATATAAAGTTATCAGGAAATAACTACAAAATAATCGTGACGCGTGCATGATGATAATAAACAGTTATTTTCTTACAGTCCCTTTATGCAAAAAATACTCTCCTATCATAGTATGAATTATGTTCAGTGTATCCTCAAGAGTATGTTTTTTTCCTCTTATACACAAAAAAGCAGGGGGTTCTTTGCAAACAATACATGGACGGGGTGAGTAACCGAGATCTTCTCTGGATATCCTTGTTCCGTCACTGTCTGTTACATCAATATCAAATAATACTCCCAGAGGATGTTCTACTTCAATGGACAGACCTGACTTTTTCAATATCATTGCTTCTCTGTCCGACACAATAAATCCTTCATAACCCAGGGGTGTTTTATTTCTGACGCTGTATATAATTTTAAACTCTCTTTTTCTGTCAGTCAAAAAATTCCATAATATATTAAAAACAGGTTCGTAACAGACGGCACCTTTATCAGGGCCGGGAATATTCAAAGAAACTGTAATAACAGGTTTTTCATAAAGGGCAAGCAATTCATTACGTCTGTTTACCCTCTCTTCTCTTGCCTCCAGAACGGCAAATAAAATATCTCTGTCAGGCGACATAAGAACCTTTCTCCTGTGAATAAGGGCGTTTAGTAAAACGCCCCTGCACTCACAGGTCATCGATTAACTGAGCAATGCTCACTTATAAATGAACCCCGGTCAATGTTCCGCCACTTCTCTTATAACATCTATATAGGTTCCGTCACGGTATTCCACAAGTCCTACAATCTTATCTTTAAATTCGATTTCCTTCGGTTTCCCCGTTATTTTTTCCACATCATGCTGAAGTTCTTCTATAGTTTTTACTGGTAAATGGCTACCTTTAAACCTTTCAAGAAGATCTTCTCTTCTCGGATTAATGGCAATACCTCTCTCTGTTACGAGAACGTCCACACAATCACCGGGAGTTACAACAGTAATAACCTTATCTTTTATAGAAGGAATTCTTCCTCTGAAAGAGGGAGCAACTACTAATGTAAGTTTTGACCCTGCCGCCACATCAGAATGTCCTCCTGAGGCGCCTCTTATGACACCATCAGAACCTGTGAGAACATTTACATTGAAATCAAGGTCTATCTCAAGAGCGCTCAGGACTGCCACATCCAGCATATTGACCATACATCCTTTATTGAAAGGATTGGCGTAATAGCCGGCACTTATTTCAATATGATTTTTATTTTCCCTGAGACTCCTTACTGCTTCGAGGTCAAAGGACTGAACATCAAAAAGTGTTTTAAATAGACCTTCTTCAAGGAGTTTCACCATATATCCCGTAATACCGCCGAGACCGAAACTTCCCTTTATACCTCTGGAGATCATTTTCTCTCTGATAAAATGTGCCACTGCAAGAGATGCGCCACCGCTTCCTGCCTGGAATGAGTAGCCTTCTTTTAAATATCCTGAATCGTCTATAAAGTCTGCAGCATATCTTGCTATAAGCAGCGATTTCGGATCTCTTGTCATTCTTGTAGCACCACTTGAAATACCCTTCGGATCTCCCAGTTTATCTATAGTTACTACATAATCTACAAGGGTCTGCATAATACTTATAGGTGTTGCAGGAAATTCAACGAGATTGTCCGTAATGGCAATAACCCTTTCTGCATAAAAAGAGTCAAAATTTGCATATCCCAGGGGGCCGCATGCAGAAGGACCGTTTACTCCGTTTAAATTGCCGTAACAATCTGCTGTAGGAGCGGCAATAAAAGCCAGGTCAACATGAAGTTTCCCTGTTTTCAGCATTCGTGCCCTGCCTCCGTGACTGTGGAATATTACAGGAATATCCATGAGTCCGTGAGACACTTCATTTCCCAGGTCTCCCCTCATGCCGCTTGTAATGATCTTTGTAATAACACCCTCTCTTATATGATCAATCAGGTGGGAATGTACATCATTTAAAGAGCTGCTTGCAATGGTAAGGTTTTTAAAGCCCATATCCCTCAGTTTATCCATAACAAGATTGACTACATAATCGCCGTTTCTCAGATGGTGATGAAAAGATACTGTCATACCATCTTTCAAGTCGCAGTGTCTTATAGCTTCTTCAAGGCTGTCTGCTACCTTCTTTTCACCCACTTTGACTGCAAATAACTGAGTAGCAGCTTTCCTGCCTCTGGGAGTACTTGCCCATACCCCTCCGTATTTATCAATTTTACCTATACCTTTTATTTCATCAGGTATATTACGTTCTTTTATATTCATATAAATTCTCCTATTACTCTATCTATATTTTTCCGACTGCTTTTGCATAGGCTATAGTCTGTTCGGCTCTTTTAAGCACAGGAGCATCTATCATTTTACCATCCAGGGATACCACACCTGCTCCATGTTCTTCTGCTTCTTCCATGGCATGAATAATACGTCTGGCTTTTTCTACTTCATCATCGGAAGGTGTAAACACTTCATGTATGGGAATAATCTGTCTCGGATTTATAACAGACTGTCCGAGAAACCCCATATCTTTAATCTTTTTAGCAGATTTTCTCAATCCTTCTTCATCATTGACATCGGAAAAAACCGTATCAATGGGGTCAACCCCTGCAGCTCTTGCAGCCACAACAATCTGGGCACGGGAATAATTCAATTCGTCTCCCTCTTTAGTTCTTTTAATACCCAGGTCTGCTGTAAAATCTTCTCCTCCTATTGATATGGCTGCAATTCTTTTGCTCGAACTGGCAATAGAAAAAGCGTTTACAACGCCCAGAGCTGTTTCCATTATGGGCATGAGCTTTACAGTTCCTTCTGCAATGCCATGTTTTCTTTCTATTTCAGAGACCATTCTTTCTATCTCCACTACCTGTTCTTTATATTCTATCTTCGGTATTCTCAGAGCATCGGGAAGACATGGAATAATCTCTTCTAGATCTTCTCTGCAGAACGGCGTATCGAGTCCGTTAATTCTTACAACCTTTTCCGATCTTCCGCAATCAATGGTCATCAATGCATATTTAACCAGATACCTTGCGCCATCTTTTTCCGCAAGGGCAACTGCATCTTCAAGGTCAAAAATAATGCTGTCTGCACCGTATATACCGGCATTCTGAACCATACCGGGATTATTCCCGGGAACATACATCATTGTACGGCGTAACCTTTTCATAAGCAAACCTCTTTTCAGTTATTTATATGAGAATCGTGACATGTGGCACATAATGCGTAACAGGTATATTCTCATCCATAATTTTAATGACGGGAAACAAATGGAATAAAGATTTTCCCGTCATGCGTTACGCGTTACGCGTCACGCCCCTTTAATAGATCTCTGTATGGCAGTTTCAGTTCTGGCCCTCACTGTAAAATCAAGGGCACCTCTATCGCGCACGCTTACAAGAACATCTTCTATATCATATTTATCCAGCACATCATTTATAGTAGAAACAATCTGTTCTCCGAACTGCTGTTTTACAGGACTGGCAAGTTCAACTATTCTTCCGACTCCTTTTTCTTTCGGGGAAAGAGTTATTAAAATATCGCTGGACTCAAGCGTTCCTGCAAGTCCCATTGTTTTTAAATTCATCAAGACACCTCCATAAGGCCCACAGGGCCTGTAATTTTTCAATCAAAGCACATTCGTCTCTGCTAAACTCTTTCATAGGGATCTTTACCTGCTCTCATACGCATTAAAATCAATTCCGCTTCATCTGTTCCGCTTCTTAAAAAGTCATACGTGTCAGGTGTAACAATCTTCCCTATCTCGTCCCATCTATCTTCATAAACCATCTTTCTCAGTAACTTTGCACTCATATGATGACCATCTACGGTTAAACTGGCAATCTCATGAACATCCACTCCGTAAGAAGGAAGGGTAGCTTTTACTGTATCATTGTAAATTGTATCAATTTTCGAATCAGGTTCCTGTCTTATATATCTATGAGTAATATTCAGTGACGGCACAATATATTTACCGAATAGCGAAGCTCCCAGAAGAGCATGGGCATGACTTATTTCTTCCTTCTGTATGAAATATTTCGGGAAAGTCAGATATGATACAAGATATTCTCCTCCGAAATGTATAGTTACATTCTTAAGAGGTAAAATACTTTTTTTCAATAATTCAAGACGTATTTCAAGAGGGAAAAAATACTTGGGCTCACTTACAAGAAACAAATGAAGCCAGTCACAGAGGCTTGCTGCAAGAGTGATGGCATACATGTGATCATATGTTACAGGATTACAGTCTACAACCATGGCACCTGTGTGTTTTCCACCTTTCTTATGTTCCGACAGTTTACTTACATATTTATGTATATTTTCTTCTATCCCATGTTCCAGCATTGCCACATAGGGCTCTCCCCTTACTACTTCCTGAAAGCCAAAGGTCGAGAAACTTCTTACATAACGGGGTTTGGTGAAAATAAAATGATGGGTATACCCGCGTCTGTAAAGCATGGTTACAAGTCTGGTCATTAATTTTGCCATAAGGTTTCCCCCTCGAAACCGAGGGGATATGGCAACACATTTGATTATATTATGGCTCAGAGATCCTGTAGCTACTATTTCTCCGTCTGCGCGGTATAATGCGGTAAAATCCACATCATCTTCATAATGGAGACTGTTGAAAGCGAGAAATTGCCGGACTTCTTCCTTTACTTTATCATCCCAGAAATTCAGTATTTCAAATGTAAAAAGCGACTGGGTAAACTCCACTTTCCAACCTCATTTCTATCAGAAAAAAAAATCTGCATGTATATAATCAGGCAGATTTTTTTTTCATAAGTTCAATAAAATTAGAACTAACCCCCGCAATTAAGGTTTCCGTTCATGATTTGAATTTTCCACAGAGCAATTAAAAATCCTCCAGAAGAAAAAAATTAAATTTTTATTAACAAATTTTTAACATTTATTTGTTGCAAAGAAATTCATAATAATTTACTATAATAATATAAATATATAAGGGGAGGATTACTCTATGAAAATCA